>JANMSB010000392.1:0-6482 GCA_031388915.1 Pseudomonadota bacterium
CCCGCCACCGGGATGGTGGGCACGGCGCTGAGCGTCGCTGCCAAGGTGATGAAACCACTGCCGGTAACACCGGCTGCGCCTTTTGAGGTCAGCATCAATACCGCCAGAATGGTCAACTGCTGCATCAGCGACAGCTCGGTGTTGGTCGCCTGTGCGACAAAGATCGCCGCCATGGTCAGATAAATCGACGTGCCGTCCAGATTGAAGGAATACCCCGTCGGCACCACCAAACCCACTACGGGCTTGGAACAGCCCAACTGTTCCATTTTCAAGATCATGCGCGGCAACACCGACTCCGATGACGACGTGCCCAGCACGATCAACAACTCTTCTTTGATGTAGACAATGAAGCGCGTGATGCTGAAACCCGCCCAACGCGCGATAGCACCGAGCACGACAAAAATAAACAACAGACAGGTCAGATAAAAACTGCCCATCAATTTGGCCAGTGGCAGCAGCGAAGCAATGCCGTACTTGCCGATGGTGAAGGCCATGGCGCCGAACGCGCCAATCGGCGCAAGCTTCATGATGAAACCCACCACGATGAACAGCGCCTGCGAGAACTGCTCAATAAATTGCACTGCCGGTCTGGCGCGCTCGCCGGCTTGCGCAAACGCAAAGCCGAGCAACACCGAGATCAGCAACACTTGCAGGATCTCGCCCTTGGCGAAGGCGTCCACCACGGTGACGGGGATAACGTGCAGCAGAAACTCGACAATGGTTTGTTCCTTTGCTGCCGAGGTGTAACTGCCCAGCGCGTGAGTATCCAGCGCGCTGACATCGGCGTTCATGCCGACACCAGGTTTCAGCACATTCACCACGATCAATCCAATGACCAGCGCTAACGTGCTGACGACTTCGAAGTACAACAGCGCCTTGCCACCCACACGGCCGATCTTTTTCATGTCCTGCATACCGGCAATGCCGGTCACCACCGTGCAGAAAATGATCGGCGCAATCAGCATCTTGATCAGCTTAATGAAACCATCGCCCAAGGGCTTGAGCGCTGCGCCGATGTCAGGCCAGAAGTGGCCTAGTACGATGCCGCAAACGATGGCGAACAAGACCTGGACATACAAAGACCGGTAAATCGCCTTGGGCATGTGAAGTTCGCGCCGGAACCGGCTTGTAATGCCGGCTTGTTGTAAGTGGGATCAAGGCGGAGAAATGGAGCGGGTGAAGGGAATCGAACCCTCGTATGAAGCTTGGGAAGCTTCCGTTCTACCATTGAACTACACCCGCAGTGGCGCTGAATTCTAGGGGCGGCATGGCCATAGAGCAACTGAGATAGATAGCTACTGGGGTTCCGGCGAAAACAGGCCGGTCATCACCGCAGTGGCAGCCAATACTCCACAGATCAGTACGTATTCGATCGCCAAGCTATGGCACAAGGCACGAGCTGCCTGTGCATCGCCCGATGCCAGTGCCGGCCCAAAGCGCCACTTGTTTAGGGCAGCCAGGCCCATTAACAGCGCAAAGCCAATCACTTTCACTAGCAATAACAAACCATACGGCGCCAGCAAGACACTGAAGCTTGGCAGCAGCGCGACCGCCATCAATACCCCTGCAATCGCAATACCCGGTACTAACCAGGTGGCAATGGCTGAAAACCTGGCAATCACTTCGGCTGCCATATGGGTGGTTTCCTGGGCACTGACTTGGTACAGCGCGGCCACACTGCCGAACCAAAACGCCACCACCCACAGGTGCGACAGAAGTAGGGGCGCTAAAAACCAGCGTTGTGGATGAATCGAGGTATGTCCAGTCACTATGAAGGATGCTGTTACCACGGCAGCAGCGATCATGCCCGCCAACTTTGCGCCTGCGCTCTGGCGCGACATGGTGGCCGCCATCAGCAGCAAACCCACTACCTGCAACACATTTGCCGCAGCGGCGTTATTTGCCAATGCGCGCCACTGCATCGAACAATCCAGCACGCCGGAAAACTCGCCGGTCATCCGCGCCGCAGCCAACAGTTGATGCGTGGCGACTAGTAGGCAACCCAACCAAGCACTGATTAGGCCGGAACGTCGAATCGACGCTTCGGCACTGGACAACAGATGTGCAAACAACGCCATGAACAGCACGATGCCCACCGCTTGAAATAACGCGACAAAACTTAGGGCGCGAACTACTACCGAGAGAATATCGACTGACATGCGGTGACCACCGTTCGGAGGGCAGCTCTCGAGCTGCCCCTACGGCGCCTTACTCGCGCCCGACGCCACGGTGAACAACACCTTGCCGGACATGACATGGCCATCGTCGCCCGCGGCGCGCCACTTGATGATGTAGTTACCGGCGTCCACCTTGGGCATGGCCACGCTCACTTCTTTAGCAGCCGCCGAAGGCAAGGGCTCCAACTGCTGCGGCTTGCCATCGCCTTTTTGCAGCGTGAGGGCCGTCAACTGCACCGGCACGCTAAATTCCAACACAATGTTCTTCGGCAATTGCGTCACTGTGCTGTTGTTAGCCGGCTCCGACTTCTGCACGCGGGCATGGCCATAGGCAACACCGGCAAACACCAGCGGTAACAAGGCAATCAAAGATAAATAACGCTTCATCACTATCTCCTGCTCAAAGATCTTATCGAGAAACCACATCGCCAATCTGAAACATCAGACAGTGCAAGCTGCGCACTGTTCAAGCCTTCGCATACGGCTGGCGCCGCACCGGCGCGCCATAGTCGGGATCTTCGCTGACCAAGCTTGCCACTGTGCCTTTCGGCGCTTGATACCAACCGGGATCGCGAAAATCATTCGCCGCCAGGTGCTCGCGCACTTTGATCACGGTGAACATGCCGCCCATTTCCAAATTTCCATACGGTCCTACCCCCATCATCATCGGCAGAGTATTGTCCGGCCCCTGCATGTGCCCCATGGCGGTGTGTTCGCCGTGTTCGGCCATGCCGTCGGTGCCCATGGCCATGTAACCGGGCAGTAATTTCTGGATAGCCGCTTCGCTCTCCGCGATTTTTGCGCCCAGCACATTGGGCAACTCATGGCCCATGGCATTCATGGTGTGATGCGACATGTGACAGTGCAGCGCCCAATCGCCGGGCAACGCTACGAACTCCAGATCGCGACATTGGCCGACGCCGACAATCTCGGTGACTTCGCGACGCCATTGACTGCGCGGCCAACGGCCCCCGTCGGAGCCGGTCACTTCGTAGTAGTGACCATGCAAGTGCATGGGATGATTCCACATCGATAGATTGCCGATACGGATACGCACCCGCTCACCCTTACTCGCCACCAGAGTATCGATGGCCGGAAACACCTTGCTGTTAAATGTCCACAAATCGAAGTCCTGCATAATCGACGGATCGGGCCGATATGTTCCCGGATGCAAGGCCCAGTTGTGCAGCAGGAAGGCATAGTCGCGGTCGATGCGCACCGCTTCGCCAGCCTTAGGATGGATGATGAACATACCCATCATGCCCACCGCCAACTGCACCATTTCATCCGCATGCGGGTGATACATGTAGGTGCCGTTTTGTTTCAGCGTGAACTCGTACGCAAAGGTTTCGCCCGGACCGATTTGCGGCTGCGATAACCCACCCACGCCATCCATACCCGAGGGCAACAAAATTCCGTGCCAATGAATGGTGGTGTGTTCGTTCAACCGATTGGTGACCAAGATGCGCACCCGATCGCCCTCTACGGCTTCGATGGTAGGACCCGGCGTAGTGCCGTTATAACCCCAACACTTGGCGCGACATCCCGGCGCGAACTCGTGTTCGATTTCTTCGGCCACCAGGTGGAACTCTTTGACGCCGCCCTTGAGTTGGTACGGCAGCGTCCAGCCGTTCAAGGTGCGCACTGGGGTGTAGTTACCTTTGGGCGCAGCAGCGGCCTCAGTCACCGATATCGCGCTTGATGACGCTGCGCCACTCAACGCGACGCTACCCGAGGCCAGCAATACATTACGTCGTGACATCTTCATGGTTTGTCTCCCGAGCTCGGCTGCATCTTGGACATGTCATGACCGCTATGGTCCATGTGCTGCATGGGTTGGTTGCTGTCATCTGCGCTGGCCTTATTGTCTAGGGCATCGATGCCCACCGACACTGCAGCGCTGTCGCCCTGCATGCCTTCCGGCAGTTTGCCGCCGGCCGCGCGCAATAATTCGCTGTGAGCGATCCAGTAGTCACGTACGGCTTCCAGGTACGCTTGATAGGTATCCATTTCTTGCTGCTTGGCTTCGATCAACTCGAAGGTGCCAATCAACATGAAGGTTTGTTGTTGCTGACTAAGCGCGACGATACGTTCGCGCAGTGGCACTAAGCGTTGTCGATACTCATCAATAATAATTTGTGCGGTTTGTACGCCCGAATAACGCACGGCTATGTCGTTGCTGATTTCCAGTTGCAACGCTGCCAGGCGAGTGTGTGTGGCTTCCACCCCGGTGCGGGCGCGCAGCAAATTGCCACCGCCCGCATTAAACAGCGGCAATTCCACTGCACCGCCGACACCCGTGAACGCCTCACCGGCACTTTCGCTTTCGCGCTCGACATCCAACTGCACACCGCCTAACCAACGCCAGCGACGCACCTGTTTCAAATTGGCATCGAACATAGTGGCTTGCTCGCGCAGCGCCGCCAGATCCAAACGCTGTTGTTGCGCCCACGTTTGCAAACTGGGCAACTCGCCGCTCAGCGGCTGCGGTATGGACAAGGTCGTCACAAATTGCACTGGGTGATTCTTGCTCACAGCCTCCAGGGGCAGATTCAACAAGGTCATCAACTTGGCCTGCGCTGCCTTCGTCTCGACGTCGGCCATGCGTTGCGCAATCGCGGTTTCACTCGCCTGGGCTTGCTCGCGACTGAGTTGCAACGCGCTGATATTGCCGGCATCGAATAGCTGCTGCGCATATTGCGCCGAAGCTTTGGCTAAGCCGGCCATACGGCCGCGCATGCGTGCAACCAAATCGGCGCTGACGTATTGGTAGTAGGCGCTGCGCACTTCGGCTTCCAATGCCAACACGTCATCGGCAACCCGCTGCTGCGCCTGCAACAACTGACTGCGACTGACCCGCGTGCGATAACCGATGAATAACAACTCGGTAAAACTTTGCGACAGGCTCCAGGTGGTTTTGGTGCCGGCGTCAGCGGTGCCTATCTGCATGTAGCCCAATGAAGGGTTCGACAAGCGGCTGGCGTCGTACACCTCGGCTTGAGCTAAACCCAGCTCGCTGTACAACAAACGCATGCGCGGGTTCTGCAACAAGGCCACGCGCACTGCGCCAGTCACATCCAGCGGCGTTGCCAGCACTTTGGCAACTTCGGATTGCGTATCGCGAGCCACGTCCGACACGGGCACGCTGGCCGCAGTATCAGAACGCGTTGCCAATAACTCGGTGGCAACCGATCCACCGCGATCCTCAGGCAAGCTGGCGCAGCCGGCAAGCAACAGGCTTGCCGATAAAGCGCCGGTAACAGGCATCCAGGTTTTCATGAGAGTCTCCGACCACCGCAAAAAGGAATTGCGGTCACAACGAATGCAACCCAGCGCGGAATATTAATCCGCACCGAACTCTGCGAATCGCAACGACTTTAGATGGGAGGTCGGAACAGGCCGGTGACACCGGTATCGCGAATGGCTGGAGTGGGCTCCAAGCATTCCTGCGCGCTCGGACGAGCCGCAAATACATGAGGCAGCGCAATCGCCACTGCAACCGTGTGTACACAAGGGCACTGACAACCAGACGACTGACAACAATCAGCTTGCGAGCTGGAATGCTGCGACTGGGTGTCTGGTGTCATATCCAGGGACATGTCCATTTGCATGTCCGCATTCATTTCTGCGCAGTGCTCATGATTCACGAGTTCGTGATTTATTGCTTCGTGACTGGCCACGTTTTCGCTGGCAGCGGCATGCGTGGCATGAACGTTCAGACCATGTGCATGCGTCAATGCGCCCGCGACCAGTTGCCACAGCAACAGGACGGACAGCAAAACTCGCGAGGTAGTTTGGCGGCGCACGTTTTCAGACTAGAGCGAATGCCTGGATAAAACAAGCCTCCCGCATCACTGCGTGAGGCTTGGGATCACCAGTGAGGGGATGACCAATGCAGGAACCCTTTAAACCAGGTATTACGCGGCAGCACGATAGGGCTTGAATACCAACCCCAACGCCTGCGCCACTGCGGGATGTGTCACGGCACCCTGATGCACATTCAGGCCGTTCGCCAAGTGAACATCGTTGACCAGCGCCGGCAACACGCCCAGAGTGGCCAACTGTTTCACATAGGGCAAGGTGGCGTTGGTCAACGCCAGCGTCGAGGTGCGTGGCACCGCGCCCGGCATGTTGGTCACGCAGTAATGCACGATGCCATCGACCACGAAGGTGGGATCGGAATGCGAAGTGGGCTTGCTGGTTTCGAAGCAACCGCCTTGATCGATGGCAATATCGACCAATACCGCACCGGGCTGCATGGTTCTCAACATCGCGCGCGTCACCAGTTTCGGCGCAGCCGCACCC
>JANMSB010000446.1:0-6213 GCA_031388915.1 Pseudomonadota bacterium
CCGGTTGCCGCCACCCGCCAGACTCGACCCACCAACTTTTTCTCCCCGTACCAACCCTTTCCAAGCAATCTTTATCTATTTCACTTGACCACCTGTATGCCCTATCGGCAGGCAGTCAATGGGGGAGCGATTTTCAGGACCGTCGAAAACAGGAGGTTTTCGTCGGAGCCTACAGGGATGTATTCAAGGCGCTTCGTCATCCCCGACGGGGGACGGCGATCCTGAAAAGAACTCACCCCATCGAGCCCCTGCAAGCACCAGCATACCCCATGCCCCCACCCACCCCACCAAATCAGCGGTTTGCAATTGCAGGTGCGGTCGATAAGATTGCGCGACATTTTTTCGGGACCACCGCATGTCTGCCAACGCTTCATTGACCTCCGACGAACTCGCCCTGGCCCAGCATCTGGTGCAGGCCCTCAGCCTGGATGGCGTGCAGGCCGGCGACATCGCTCCCGAAGCCACCCTGTTCGGCAATCACGCCGACGGCCTGGGGCTGGATTCCATCGATGCCCTGGAAATCGCCCTGATGGTGCAACAACACTACGGCGTGGAACTGCGTTCTGAAGATCAGGAGGCGCGCGCCGCGTTTGCCTCGCTGCGCAGCCTGACCAAGTACGTGCAGGAACGCCGCAAAAACTAGCGTCTGTTGACACTCAGGCATGCACGCCGCAGCGCTCGAACCGGAAGCACGATGCCCTGGCTATTCCTTGCCTACCCGCTGCTGGCGCACTTGGCCACGCTGCTACACAGCGACCGCTTAGCGGGTGTGGCGCTGGCGATATTCATTGCTATCCCACTCATCCCCGCACTGCGCCAGGGCAAAATAGATGCGTGGTTAGCCTTGATTGCCGCCTGCTTGGCGTTATATGCCTGCGCCGTTAGCGGTTGGGCGCGCTACCTGATGTATCTGCCGCCGGTATTGATTCCCCTGTCGGTGCTCTGGCTGTTTGCGCGCAGCCTGCGCCCGGACAGCGTGCCGGTAGTCACTCGCGTCGCCACCAAGATACGCGGCGAGTTGCCCACCGAACTACAACGCTACACGCGGCAGGTAACCCAATTATGGGTAGCCTTCTTGGCACTGATGGCCGGCGGGTCGGTGCTGCTCGCGATATTCGCCAGTCCCGAACTGTGGTCGCTGATGACCAACATCGTTCAGTACCTGCTGATGGGTGCGGTGTTCTTATTCGAATATCTGTATCGCCGCTGGCGCTTCCGGCACCTGCCGCATGAAAGTTTTCCGACCATGATTGCCGCTTTGATGACCACGCGCTTGAATTGACCGCCATGCAGCTACTCAACGTGCAACATCCCGACGACACCTTGGTCTGGCGCCAAGGCCAGGCGATCAGTCGTGCCACGTTTGCTCATGCAGTACGGCAACTTGCCGCGCGGTTGCCCGAGGCCAGCCATGCCATCAACATGTGCAGTGGTCGGCTGGCCTTCATGCTCGGCTTTGCCGCTGCCGCGTTACGCGAACAAATGACGTTGTTGCCGCCGAATCAAACTGTCGCCGCGCTCAACCAATTGCAGAGCGCCTATCCGCGCCATCATGTGCTGGACGATACCTGCCTGCACGGCCTCGACTTGCAGCTCAGGGGCGAGCCGAGCCTAGACATCGACCCCGACCGCATCATCGCCACGCTGTTTACCTCTGGCAGCACCGGCCAGCCGCAGCCACAAGCGAAAACCTGGCGCACCCTGGCGCGCACCGGCGAATTGGATGCGCAGCGCTTTGTGGGCACGGCGGCGATGAACTTAGTGGCCACCGTGCCTTCGCAACACATGTTCGGCCTGCAAACCACGGTGCTGCTGCCGTTCATGAGCCGCTGTGCGTTGCACGATTCGCGGCCATTTTTTCCCGCCGACATTCGCGCCGCGCTGACTGACATCCCCGCACCCCGCGCGCTGATCATCACGCCCACCCACCTGCGCGCCTGCTTGGCGGCGCACCTTGAGTTGCCGGAATTGCAATTCATTCTATCGGCCACCGCGCCCATGCCTGTGGAGTTGGCGCAGCAAGCCGAAACGCGGTGGCGCACGCAAGTGTTGGAGATTTATGGCTCCACCGAAGCCGGCGCCATGGCCACCCGCCGCAGCACCGCCGGTGAAGCCTGGCAATTAGTTGCCGGCGCACGCCTGGAACAACACCCGGATGGCTCGATATTTCATGGCGCGCACCTGCCCGAGCCGTTGCCGTTAAGCGATCACGTCGACATGCTGTCGCACGACACCTTCCGCCTGCTCGGCCGCGCCAGTGAGCAATTGAAAATTGCCGGCAAGCGCGCTTCGCTTAGCGAACTCACCCATGCGTTGCTACAGATTCCCGGCATCACCGATGGCGTGGTGTTCATGCCGACCGGCGCGACGCGCACTGCCGCACTGGTAGTTACGCAGCTTACGCCCGCACAGATACTCGATGCGCTGGCGCACAGCATCGATCCGGTGTTTCTGCCGCGTCCTTTGTTGATCGTGCCAAAATTGCCGCGCAATGAAGTCGGCAAACTCACCGCAGCCGCCTTGCAAGCGGCGCTCACCCAGGTGGCTGCCAAAAATGATAAGCAGCCATGACTAACGCCACAGCCAAACAGTGGGCTCAGCAGGAACGCGGCGCACCGTTCTTGATGCGCTGGATGTTATGGATGGCCTTCAAGCTGGGCCGACGCGGCGTGCGCTGGATGCTGTATCCCACCGTGGCGTACTTCCTGATCGCCGCACCGCGCTCCGTACGGGCATCGCGTCATTGTTTGCAACGCCTACTCGGGCGCCCCGCCACGCTGCGCGATGTCGCCAAGCATTTGTTCTACTTCGCCTCCTGTACGCAAGACCGTATTTTTCTACTCAGTCAACAACATCATGAGTTGGTGATCGATGCCTTCTGGTCGCCGGACATTCCCGCCGTCATCGCCAAGTCACCGGGCTGCCTGTTGCTGGTGGGACATGTCGGCAGTCGCGAAGCGCTGCGCCTGACGCCACCACCGCCGCAACCCGATGCGACCAACCTGCAGGACGGTAAGATCGTGCTGCGCAATGCGCATCTGCGCGCACACGAATCCTTGGCAGTGGCCGTGCTACTGGATCGCCAAGTCGGCCGGCAAATGACTGCGTTGTTCGAGCAACTCAACCCGGAGCTGGCTACCCTCATTATTGATGCATCGGAACGTGGCCCGGCGCTGGCGCTGAAACTCAAGGAAACCCTACAAAGCGGACGCATGGTGGGCATTGGCGCAGATCGCGCCGCCGCCGAAGAACGTGCCGTGCGCGTGCAGTTCATGGGCGGCACCGTGGAATTTCCGGAAGGCCCCTGGACCTTGGCGGCGGCACTGGGCGTACCGGTGATTCTGGGCTTTGGCCTGTACTGCGGCGACAATCGTTATCAAGCGCATTTCGAGTTGTTCAGCGAACGTATCGTCACCGCGCGACACACCCGACATGCGGATATTCAAGCGCATGCGCAACGCTATGCGCAGCGCATGGAACATTACGCACGGCTGGCCCCGTACAATTGGTTTAATTTCTACGACTACTGGGTCGATGACCAGGGCGCCGACAACCAGGGGGGCAACGACGTGAGCCACGACGCTTCGCATACCAACAACACTCCGCCGGCAAACTCATGAGTCTACTGCGTATTACGCATTACACGCTGAGCTCGGCATTGGGCCACGGCCGCGCCGCGCACTGGCAGGCGCTGAAATCCGCGCAGAGTGGTTTGCGACGCCTGCGTTTCGATACCAGCGACATTCAATGCTACATCGGTGAAGTCAGCGGCCTGGACGCCGCGTTACCACAGCGCTTGAGCGCTTTCGAATGTCGCAACCATCGCCTAGCGTGGCTGGCGCTACAACAGGATGGCTTTGTCCACGCCGCCGAACAACTGCGCGCACGTCATGGTGCGGCACGCATAGGTGTCTTCATCGGCACTAGCACCGCCGGTATTCATTCGGCGGAATTGGCGTATCGGGCATTAAACAGTAACGCAGTTGCCGCTTCCCCTCCCCCGCTTGCGGGGGAGGATAGAGTGGGGGCATCCACCGAGCTACCGGATTGGTTCGATTATCGTCATACGCAAAATTTATTCTCGGTAGCCGAGTTCGTGGCACAGGCGCTGCAACTCAGCGGACCGGTAATGGCTATCTCAACGGCGTGTTCTTCCAGCGCCAAAGTATTTGCCGCTGCCTATCGCAGCCTACAAATGGGCTACTGCGATGCGGCCATCGTCGGCGGCGTGGATAGCCTGTGTCTGACGACGCTGTATGGCTTCAATTCTTTGCAGTTAGTCGCTAATGATGTCTGTCGCCCCGCAGACGCACAGCGCAAGGGCATCTCCATCGGCGAAGCGGCCGGCTTTGCCATGGTCGAAAAACCGGAACATCAAGACGCCGGTGCGCTGCCGTATGGACTATTGGGTTATGGCGAGAGCGGCGATGCGCATCACATGTCGTCGCCCGATCCACAAGGACGCGGCGCCGCAGCAGCCATGCAACTGGCATTGCAACGCGCCAAGTTGTCGCCAAGCGATGTCGATTACATCAATCTGCATGGCACCGGCACGCAAGCCAACGATGCCGCTGAAGATCAAGGCGTGTATGCCGTGTTCGGCGCGCAAACGCCGTGCAGCTCCACCAAGGGATTTACCGGCCACACACTGGGCGCCGCCGGAATTATTGAGGCGGGCATCTCGTTGTTATGCCTCGAACATGGCTTCATGCCGCAGAGCTTGAATACGGAGCAAAAAGATCCAACGCTGCAAACCAACATCTTGATGCAAGCGCGTCACGCGTCGGTGCAGCGTGTGCTCAGCAATTCCTTCGGTTTCGGCGGCAGCAATTGCAGTTTGCTGTTTGGAGCGGCGCGATGAACATGATGCTGCTCCCCCTCTGTCGTAGGGGCAGACCTATGTGTCTGCCCTTCCGACAACCACCGTTGAGAACGGGCAGACACCTGGGTCTGCCCCTACAGGAAAAATGCACAGCTCTTGGGCAAGGCTTGGGAAAATGAATACCATCGCCTACATCGAAAGCATCAGCTTCAGCGCTCCAGGGTTACCCGACTGGCAAAGTGCGCAAGCAGTGTTACGCGACGAGCAAACCTATGTGGCCAGCGATCTGCCCACTTACCAACCCAATTTATTGCCACCGAACGAACGGCGTCGTGCCAGCCCCACAGTGCGCATGGCGTTTCGTGTCGCCGAAGCCGCGCTACACACCAGCAGCATTGGCGGCGCTGAACTGGCCACCGTATTTGCGTCCGCCGACGGCGACTTGAGCATTGCACAACGCATTTGCACGGCGTTGGCCGAAGCGCAGCGTTTCATCTCGCCCACTGACTTCCATAACTCGGTACACAACGCCGCAGCGGGATACTGGAGTATCGCTGCGCAAGCCAACGGTCCTTCTACTGCGATTGCCGCTGGCGATTGCAGCTTTGCTGTCGGCTTGATGGAAGCGTTGAGTATGGTGCAGATCGAACATCGCGCCACGCTCCTGGTGGCTTACGATGTGCCCGCGCCAATGCCGTTGCTGGCCAAACGTCCGGTGGTGGCGCCCGTCGGCGTAGGTTTAATCCTGACACCGCAACGCAGCGCCAACACCCAGGCAACCCTCAGCGTACCAACGGCGGCCAACGACTCTCCCCTGACACTCACACCGATGCCCACACCAATGAATGGCGCCGCACTCGAAGCCATGCGCGTCGGCAATCCGGCAGCGCGGGCTTTGCCATTGCTGCAACTACTTGCCTATGGGCGATCCGGCAGCGTGGCGTTGGCGCTCCCCAACCAACGCAGCATTGCATTGCAGCTCGACATGGAATTCCGTTCATGAGTGCTGGCGATTTGATCAACATCAGCCATCTCAGTCATCGTTACGCCGGCAGCAGCACTCCGGCCTTGCACGACCTGACGCTCAGTATTCCGCGCGGCTGTAGTTTTGGCCTGCTCGGCCCCAACGGCGCCGGTAAAACCACGCTGCTGTCGATACTCACCGGCTTGCAGGCGCCGCAAGCCGGCAGTATCTCTATCGCCGGACAGGACCTCACCCAACACGCGCCCGCCATTAAAGCCATTAGCGCCTACGTGCCGCAGGAGTATGCGTTTTATTTGGCCCTGAGCGGCCGCGAGAATCTGCGCTTTTTTGCCGATGTGTATGGTCTCAATCACTCGCAATGGCTGGAGCGATTGGAATACTGCGTGCAGGTATGTCGCCTACAAGA
>JANMSB010000366.1:0-11410 GCA_031388915.1 Pseudomonadota bacterium
CGGTTAATCAATTGGGCTGAGGAGTCTCGCATGTGTGGAATCGTCGGATACATAGGCAGCCGCGATGCGGCGCCGATTTTGCTCGAAGGATTGCTTGGTGAGGCTGATGACGCCGGCTTTGGCCATGCAATAGATGCTTGCCATTGGCGTGTTTCTGCAGGGGGCTGCGCTGCAAGGTGGGCTGGGCGAAGCGCCCGCGACAGGCTATCTGTCGATCAGGGTAGAGGATGAGAACGCATCAGCGGCCAAAACACTGCTGGCCAGATACGACCGTGGCGAGCTGCCTATTGACGACGGGTTCGACGAGTATGGCGGCAACGAATGATGTCGTCGTTGCTGATGTATTTATTCCGAAGCAAACGAGCAACCGTGGAGACGCAGCGCTATGCGCCGATCATCCCCATGTCGTATTGAATGTGGGGCTCAGGACTGGTGGTGACCGAAGGAAAACCCTGTGGGACACCTCGCTTGAGTACCCAAGTTATCAATGTGGGTACACCGCGCTCGGTACGCCGCGTCCTGAGCCATGCTGGTCTGCGTCGCAGCGATTGAATGATTGTTAACAGACCCTAAGCTGAATGGTACTTACTTAAGCCGTACAAGCTCCCTCCCCCGTCGAACGGGGGAAGGGACGCTTCCTGACATTGATGGCTTAAGTAAGCGCCATTCACCCTAGGCTTCCTCGCGCGGCTTCGGCGGGAACATTTTGTACACGATCACAAAGAACACCGGCACGAAGAAAATACCCCAGGCCGTGGCGAACAGCATGCCACCCACCACGCCGGTGCCGATGGCGTTTTGGGCACCGGAACCCGCGCCATCGGCCAAGGCCAGTGGCAGCACACCCAGCAAAAATGCCAATGAGGTCATTAGGATGGGGCGCACGCGCAGGCGCGCGCCTTCCAGCGTCGCCTCGACCAAGTCCTGACCCTGGGCGTATGCATCCTTGGCAAACTCCACGATCAAAATGGCGTTCTTCGCCGATAGACCAATGGTGGTGAGCAAGCCCACCTGAAAGTAGACATCGTTACTGAGTCCAAGCAGCAACGTGGCCAGCACTGCGCCCAACATACCCAGCGGCACCACCAACATCACCGAGAACGGAATCGACCAGCTTTCATACAACGCGGCCATGCACAAAAACACCACCAGTGCTGAGAGGGCGTATAGCGCGGGCGCCTGCGAACCGGCAGCACGTTCCTGAACCGAAATGCCGGACCATTCATAGCCAATGCCCGGCGGCAATTTGGCAATCAACTGTACCAGGGCGTCCATGGCCTCCCCGGTGCTCTTGCCCGGCGCGGCCGCACCGACAATATTCAGCGAGCCATAGCCGTTGAAGCGTTCCAACTTCGCCGGACCATATACCCAACGCGCGGTCACGAAGGTTGCCAGCGACACCATTTCGCCATTGCTATTGCGTACCCGCCATTTGCCGATGTCCTCGGGCTGCATGCGGGCATGCGCATCGCCTTGTACGTAGACTTTTTTCACGCGACCACGATCGACAAAGTCATTGATGTACCGACCGCCCCAAGCCGTACTCAACAGGTTGTTGATGTCGGCCACCGACAGACCCAGGGCGGTGGCTTTTTCGACGTCAATATCCAGTTGCAGTTGCGGCGTATCTTCCAGACCGTTGGGGCGAACCCCCATCAAATTCGGATCTTTGGACGCCATGCCCAGCAATTGGTTGCGAGCTTGCATCAATGCGTCATGGCCCAGACCACCGCGATCCTGCAACTGCAAATCGAAGCCCGATGAAATACCCAAACCGGTGACCGACGGCGGCACAATGGCGTAAATGGTGGCATCGGGAATTTGTGCGAAGGCCCGGTTGGCGCGCATGGCAATTGCGCCGACATGATTTTCATCGCCATTGCGCTCGGACCAATCTTTCAGGCGCACAAACATGAAACCCATATTCTGGCCGCTGCCGACAAAAGTGAAGCCACTGACGCCGAAGGTCTTATCGACAGTCGCCGCTTCATGCTCCCGGAAATAGTGATGCACCTGCTGAATGACTTTGTCGGTGCGTTCGTGCGTGGCGCCTACCGGTAGTTGCATCATCACGTACATCGAGCCCTGGTCTTCCTCCGGCAGGAACGATTTGGGCAACGTCGAAAAACCCAACACCATCGCCGCCAGCAGCACTGCGTAGCTCACGGCAATACGTCGGCGCCGCGCGATCAAGCGACCAATGATGGTTTGATAGTGACGTTGGCCGCTGTTGAAGCGATCATTGAACCAGCGGAAGAAACGCGGCAGCTTTTCGCGCTCATCCGGCGCAACCGGCTTGAGCAGGGTTGCACACAATGCCGGCGTGAGCGTCAATGCCACCAACACCGACAACGCCATGGCCGTCACAATGGTGACCGAGAACTGTCGGTAAATCACCCCGACTGAACCACCGAAGAACGCCATCGGCACAAATACCGCCGCCAGTACCAGGGCAATGCCCACCAACGCGCCGGTGACCTGCTCCATGGACTTGCGCGTTGCTTGCAGCGGCGACAAATGCTCCTCGTGCATGATGCGTTCGACGTTTTCCACCACCACGATGGCATCGTCAACCAGCAGGCCAATGGCCAGTACGGTGGCGAACATGGTGAGTATGTTGATCGAAAAACCGAGCAACGACAGCACGCCGAAGGTGCCCAGCAAGACCACCGGTACCGCAATGGTGGGAATCAGGGTCGCGCGCCAACTCTGCAGAAACAGATACATCACCAAGAACACCAGCACCACCGCTTCGATCAAGGTCGTGACCACTTCGCGAATGGAAGCGCGCACAAACGGCGCACTGTCGAAGGGAATGACAGGCTTAATGCCACTGGGAAAATACTGTTCAAGTTCAGCAAACTTGGCTTTAACGCGCTCGGCAGTCGCGAGGGCATTGGCGCCGACCGCCAACCTGACGCCGATACCCACGGCCGGCAAGGTGCCGTAAGTTGTTTCGCGCTCGTAGCTTTCCGCACCGAATTCTATACGGGCCACGTCACGCAAGCGCACCAGTGAGCCATTGCTTTCGGTGCGCAACAAGATGGCGCCGAATTGCTCAGGAGTTTGCAAACGACTCTGCGCATTGATGGTGGCGTTAAGCCGCTGGCCTTTGACTGAGGGCACCGCGCCCATTTGTCCCACCGACAACTGGGTGTTCTGCGCTTCAAGCGCACTCTTGATATCCGCAGGCGTCACCTTGTAGTTGTTGAGCTTGTCCGGATCCAGCCAGATGCGCATCGCATATTGCGAACCGAGAATAACCACCTCGCCGACGCCGCTGACGCGCGCCAGCGCATCTTGCAGATTGGAGACGGCATAGTCAGCCAAGTCGAGCGCGTTCTTGGAACCGTCATCCGAATACATGCCGATAATCAACAGAAAGTCACTGGCGGCCTTGTTGACCGTGACGCCTTGGCTCTGCACTTCAGGCGGCAACCGCACCACCGCTTGCTGCAGCTTGTTCTGCACCTGAATTTGCGCGACGTCCGGATCGGTGCCGGCCTCGAACGTCATCGTGATGTTTGCTTGCCCAGCCGAGCTGCTACCCGAACGGATGTAAATCAAACCATCTATTCCCTGCATGGCCTGTTCGATGATTTGCGTGACAGAATCTTCCACCGTCTTAGCTGAAGCGCCGGGATAGGAAGTAGAGATGTTGATCGACGGTGGCGCGATGGTCGGATACTGCTCCACCGGCAAGGACAGTATTGCCAGTGCGCCCGCCAACATGATGGTCAGTGAAATGACCCACGCGAAAATCGGCCGGTCAATAAAGAAGCGCACCATGGTTATGACTTCGCCGCAGTGGATGTCGATACGACGGCGGTCACAGCCTTGGCCTTGTCACCGGCTTTAACCTTTTGTGCGCCTTCAACAACGACTTGCTCGCCGGCCTGCAAGCCAGCACTCACCAACCAATCATTGCCCACCGAACGCTCGATGGTCAGACGCCGCTGCTCAACAATGCCGGCAGGCGTCAGCACCAATGCCAGCGCCGCACCCGTTGGGTCGTGCGTCACCGCTTGCTGCGGCACCAGCAACACATTTTGTTGTACGCCCGATTCCACCACCGCGCGCACATACATGCCAGGCAGGATTTCATGCGTTGGGTTGGGGAACTCGGCACGCACGGTCACCGAACTGGTGCGCTCGTCGACCGTCACGTCCGCAAACTGCAACGTGCCGGTCATGGCGTAGGGGGAACCATCATCCAGAATCAAGTTCACCTTGATGTGCTTGCGATCGGTGCGCAACGCGCCGCTGAGTAACTCGCGTCGCAGTCGCAATATCTCGGCGCTGGTCTCGGTGACATCCACATTGATTGGATCAAGCTGTTGGATGGTGGCCAGCGCGATGGTTTGATTGGCGGTTAATAAGGCGCCTGCAGTGACATTCGACTTGCCGATGCGACCGGAGATCGGCGCCGAGATGCGGGTATAGCTCAGATTGATATCGGCTGTGTCCACAGCCGCTTTGGCGGCAGTGACATCCGCTTCGGCCTGACCCAGTAATGCCACCACGTCATCGTTATCCTGTTTGCTGATAACGCCAGACTGCACCAGTTGCGCATAACGCTGCGCTTTGAGCTTGGCAGCCACCAAACTGGCGTCCGCCTTGGCTAACGCCGCGCGCGCGTTGCCAGCAGCCGCGCGATACAACGCCGGATCGATTTCGTACAGCAAGTCACCGGCTTTGACATCGGCGCCTTCTCGAAACACGCGACGCTTCAGAATGCCGCCCACTTGCGGGCGTACTTCGGCAATGGCGTAAGCGGTGGCGCGACCGGGCAGTTCTTTTTTGAGCGCGACTGACTGGGCCTGGAGGGTGACTACCGTGACCTGCGCCACGCGCTCCGCACCTGAGGCTGGTTGACTCGATTTCGAGCAAGCGCCGAGCAGCAGTGCTGCCACAACAACTGCGAGTCTGGCTTGGGCCCGCTTGGTTATTACACGGGGCAATACAATGGTCGGCAATACATCGGCCATGAGTAGCTCACACTGGGACCACGGATGGGCATCCGGTAGGCATGTAGGAGCGGGCTATGCCCGCGAATTCAAACAATCGCGGGCATGGCCCGCTCCTACAACCGAATCAAGCTTGCTGTATTGGACAGCAGAGAGGATTCGAGACTCACCGGCAATACAACGAACGAATGATTGTAGAGCCCTTGAGCCGATCGTCAACCTATTCCATCTTCGCGAAAACACTTGTTGACAAGGGGCGCCAGCCGTCTGTCACACGGTAGGCAATGCCTGCTGTACATCCGCCAACAAGTCATCGATGGCTTCGATGCCCACCGACAGTCGGATGGTTCGATCCGTCACACCGGCCCAGGCGCGTTGCTCAGGCAACAAATCACGTGCTTGCAACATCGATGGCGGCAACACCAGCGACTCGGTTGATCCCAGGCTGGAGGCAAGTCGAAACAGTTTTAGTCGCTGTACGCAGTCATTGGCGGCCGCTGTATCGCTGCGCACTTCAAAACTGATCACGCCACCGCCGTTGCCGGTCTGACGCATCGCCAGTGCATGTTGTGGATGGGAGGCCAAGCCCGGATAACGCACATTGGTAACGGCCGGATGTTGCTCAAGAAGCCGTGCGATAGTCAGCGCATTCTGACAGGCACGCTCGTAGCGCAAGCCATAGGTCTTTAAGCCACGTTGAATCAAAAACGCAGCATGCGGATCAAGCATCGCGCCCATGGTGATAAATTCCGGGCGCAACTGCTTCATCAATGCTTCATTGGCGATCACCGCGCCAGCCAGTACATCGCCATGTCCATTGGCGTACTTGGTCAATGAATGCACATAGATATCGAGTGGATACTGCCCATGGGCATGTAAGCCTGCCAGCGTGTTATCCAACACTGTCAGGCAGCCATGCATCTTGGCCACGGCACACAGACGCTCAAGGTCAGCGATCTTGAGAATGGGATTGGTGGGACTTTCAAACACCATCAAACGCGTCGGTGTCGATTGCAACACACGTTTGATGCCGTCGAGATCATCAATGGACAACACACTGAACGTCACGCCAAAGCGCGCCAGCACGCGCCTGGCCATCGCCCGTGTCGGACCATAGCCCTCAGCAAACACCACCATGTGATCGCCCTGCTTGCACAGCGCTTGCAGCGTCAGACTCACTGCCGCCACGCCCGACGAGGTGAGCACGCAATGACTGCGCCCCTGCAATGCAGCCAGTGTCAGCTCCAACTGGCGCAGCGTCGGATTGTCGATGCGCGAATAGGAAAAGCCATCGCGCTCGCCTGCATTCGCCCGCTCTGCCTCGCTCAATTCATCGAAGCTGAACTTCACCGATTGATAGATGGGCGCCACCAACGGCGGATTGTCCGCTGCAACGGATACCTGGGGTGGATGATTGGTGAGCGTGTCGGGTTTCATGTTTCACTCGGCGTCTTACTAACCAATACTGGATCATCGCACAATGTCGAAGCTCCCCCGACTGGCTCGGCTATAATGCCCGCTGTTTTTTGCCAGACTACGTCTGGACGATGCAACGGAGATGGTCCAGGTGACGAAAACCGCCCAGTTCGAAATTCATTACCGCCAGTATCTGGACCCGGAAGGCAAGTTCCTGCCGGAAGTGAATCAAGCCACGTTACCTAGCTTCGCGCGCGATCCGGCCGAACTGCTCAAGATGTACAAGATGATGGTGCTGGTGCGGACCTTCGACACCAAGGCCGTCAATTTGCAGCGTACCGGTAAATTGGGCACCTATCCGCCCGCATTGGGTCACGAGGCAGCGCAGGTGGGCGCAGCGGCGGCACTGCGCGCCGAAGACGTCATTGCGCCCGTGTATCGCGAAATCGGCACGCAGATCTGGCGTGGCGTACGCATGGTGGAAATCCTGCGTTACTGGGGCGGCGATGAAACCGGCAACGACTTCGTCAATACCCGTCACGATTTTCCCTGGTGCGTGCCCATCGCCACCCAGACATTGCATGCCGCCGGCGCGGCCATGGCCTTTCAGATCCGCAAGGAGCCGCGTTGCGCGCTGGCATATATCGGCGATGGCGGCACGTCGGAAGGCGCCTTCTACGAAGCCATGAATGTCGCCGGCGTGCGCAAGCTGCCGGTGGTGTTCTATGTGGTCAATAACCGCTGGGCCATCTCGGTTCCGCTCGAACAGCAAACTGCCGCACAAACCCTGGCGCAGAAAAGCATTGCCGCCGGCATTCCCGGCATACAGGTCGATGGCAACGACATCCTGGCGGTACGCCATGTGCTGGAAGACGCCCTGCAACGCGCCCGCGATGGTGCAGGCCCCACGGTGGTGGAAGCATTGACCTATCGTCTAAGCGATCACACCACCGCCGACGATGCCAGCCGCTATCGCCCTAGCGGCGAAGTGGAACAGGGTTGGGCAGTAGAACCCATGAAGCGGTTTCGCAATTATCTGACCAACCTGCATCTGTGGGATAACGCGCGGGAACAAGCTCTCAAGCAGGAATGCAGCGCGCAGGTCGAAGCCGCAGTGCAGGACTACTTCGCCACACCCAAGCAGCCGGTGTCAGCGATGTTCGATCACCTGTTTGCCAATATGCCCAGACGCATTGCCGAGCAACGCGATGAAGCTGTGCAGTTGTCTGCAGCAACCGCGCACCCCGAAAAGAGCGGAGTTGGCGCGCACCATGCCTAAAGTCACGTTGGTAGAAGCCATCACCATGGCGCACGCCTGGGAAATGTCCAACGACCCGAGTGTGGTGGCATTGGGCGAAGACATCGGCAAGAACGGCGGCGTATTTCGCGCCACGCAGGGCTTGCAGGAAAAATTTGGTAGTGAGCGGGTCATCGATACGCCACTGGCGGAAAGCATGATTGCCGGCCTGTGCGTCGGCATGGCGGCGCAGGGACTGAAACCCATCGCGGAAATTCAGTTCATGGGTTTCATCTATCCGGCGGTGGATCAGATCGTCAATCACATGACGCGCTTGCGCAATCGCACTCGCGGTCGGCTCACCTGCCCGGTGGTGATTCGCACGCCGCATGGCGGCGGCATTCACTCGCCCGAGCATCATTCGGAGTCAGTGGAGTCCATGTTCTGCCACATGCCCGGCCTGCGCGTGGTCTGTCCATCTTCACCGGCGCGCGCCTATGGCTTGTTGCTGGCGGCAATCCGCGATCCCGATCCGGTGCTGTTCCTGGAACCGGTACGAATTTATCGCTACGCCAAGCAAGAAGTAGAAGACAGCGGTCAGGCGCTGCCGCTCGATATTTGTTATGTGCTGCGCGACGGCGCCGACTGCAGCATCGTGACCTGGGGCGCGATGACCGTGGAAACCCTAAAGGCTGCCGATGAGTTGGCCAAACAAGGCATCAGTGTCGAAGTCATCGATCTGGCCACCATCAGTCCCATCGATGCCGAAACCATACTGGACTCGGTGGCCAAGACCGGTCGACTAGTGATCGTGCATGAAGCCGCCCGCAATGTCGGCGTGGGTGCGGAAATCGCTGCGATTGTTGCCGAGCACGGGTTGTATGATCTGGAAGCACCCATCCAGCGGGTCACCGGCTACGACACTATCGTGCCGCTGTCGCGTCTGGAACATGATTACGCACCGAGTGTCGCGCGTATTGTGGCGGCCGTGCATAAGACGCTGAGCTAATGATGCCGTCTCCCTGTCCTCGCTTGCGGAGGAGAGTGGGGGTGGGGGCAGACTACAAAAATTGCTGAGGTAAAGATTTAGTGACCACATTCCACCTGCCTGATCTGGGTGAAGGCTTGCAAGAGGCCGAGATCGTCTCCTGGCATGTTAAGGAAGGCGACATGGTGCAGGTCGATCAAGCGATGGTCTCGGTTGAAACCGCCAAAGCCGTGGTTGAAGTACCCAGTCCCCATAGCGGCAAGATCACCCGACTGCTGGCCAAGCCCGGCGAGACCGTAGCCACGCATCAAGCATTGGTGGTGTTTGACTTGGGCGATGCCGAGCCCGCTGTGCCTGAGCCGACAGACGCGGCAGGTTCGATGACCGTGGTGGGGCGCATGAACGTTAGCAACCATGAGTTGGTTGAACGCGCCGTCGCGGGCGGCTCACCGGGCCAGTCAACTCTGCGCGGTCGGTTACGCGCGGCGCCTGCGGTACGCATTCTGGCCAAGCGATTGAAGATTGATCTCGCCCACATCAAACCCACTGGGCGTCATGGCTTGATTACGGTGGATGATGTACTGAACAGCGCCAATCTCTCGCGCCAGGGTTCGAGCGCCGCCAGCTACCGCATGCCGGCCTTGGGCGAACGTCTGGCCGGTGCATTTGAACCGGTGACGGGCGCACGGCGCGCCATGGCGCAATCCATGACGATGTCGCGCGACCAGATCGCCGCCGTCACGGTATTTGACGATGCCGACATCCATGCTTGGCCGGGCCAAGTCGATATGACGTCACGCATCATTCGCGCGCTGTGCCGTGGTCTCAAGTCGGAACCTGCCTTGAATTCGGTATTCGATCCTAATGGCCCGGCGCGGCGGATCTTTACTCACGTCGATCTGGGCATTGCCATCGATATCGGCGACAAACTGTTCGTTCCCGTGATTCGCGATGCGCAGGACAAGTCACTGGCCGAGCTGCGCACGGAACTGAATCGCCTGAAGACCGCCACCAAGGATCGCACCCTGGCCCCCGAAGAAATGCGCGATTACACCATCACGCTCACCAATTTCGGCACCATGGCCGGACGCTACGCCTCGCCCTTGGTAGTGCCGCCTACCGTGGCCATTCTCGGCACCGGTAAAGTGCATCGCGATGTGGTCGCCACAGACACGGGTGGCATTGAAGTGCACGCGCGCATTCCACTATCGCTGACCTTTGACCATCGCTGCATCACCGGCGGCGAAGCCGTGCGTTTCCTGGCAGCGGTGATCAAGGATCTCGAGCTGCCGGGCTGAACGGCAGAAAATCCACCATTTGGACTGGGACCGAAGGGAATGCCAGATTAATTCCATCATTGGCGTTGAGCCTAGCGTCTAGCTAACGACACCAAGGCCAGCGAACCTCAGATTCATGTCGTTCACCCCGCCGAAGGGCGCATTACCACAAACAAAGCATCGCAAGCACGTTTCGACCGGCCCACCGCGAACGGGGGAATTAGTCACCTGGGAGGGATGTGCTGTCACAATCGTCATTATGGTATGCCAACGCGCACCGGCCAGCATAGCCTGGCTGGGTCAGACTTGGTTTTGGTTCAGCCACGAACACACTATGCTTGGATATGTAGTTAAAGTGCGACACGTAATTCAAAGACGTTAAGTTAAACAACCCTACAAATAAAGATAAAATAATTTGCAATATGAGCCGTGCTGGGTTATTTCTACCTACGTGCTTGTGTTACCGCAGTCAGCTTCTGGTGCTGGTCACATGAGTACGCTAAATCAAATCTAAAATGACCGATGGGGAAGCTGAAAATGCCAAACCTGGTGTGAACCAGGGACGGAAAGCCACGAGTCTTATTACAACCCAACCAAAAAAACCGTGACCAAACGTAGTCATCGTTTGAGCGCTTTGGACGGGTCTGTAAGCAAGATAGTCGGGTCGCCAATCTTTCTCGAGCAACCTCGAGGAAATTTAAATGAAATCGATCAAAACTCTTCTGGCTGTATCTGCTGTACTGGCTATGGCTAGCTCAGCAAATGCCGCTGTTTATACATTCAATGCAACCGTGTTCTCGGATATCCTCTCATCAGGAGCATCTATTGGAACCAACACTGGCAGCGGTTCGGCAACACTGGATGACACCAGCGGCTTGTTGACCATCGTAAGCAACAATTTTTACAACTTGGCTGTTCTTGGCAGCACCGCCAGCTACACTGAGACTGTTCTGCTCAACGGCACATTGAGTGGTAGCTCATTCGCTTGGGTCCCGGGCACCACTGACGGCAGCGCCTGCGTAGGTGCTGGTCCTGTTGGTGGCTCCATCTGCGGTGGCGTCAACCCAGTTAGGCCGTTTACGCCGACTGTGAATCCGATTGCGTTCGATCTTTCTTTTGGCGGTGTGACAGCTATCGCCACGACCGGCACAGGAAGCTCCGGCGATGTCATTACGACGACCTACACGCTGACAAACACCACCACCCCTGCTCCGGTTATCCCGGTTCCAGCAGCTGCATGGCTGTTCGGCTCTGGCCTGCTCGGCTTGGCCGGCACTGCTCGTCGCCGTCGCGCGGCAGCCGTGACTGCTTAATCGAGAGTAATATCTCAGACAGGTATGTCGTTTTGCTACTAGGGGCATTCGCCCCTAGTCATTCTGCACCCCTGACCCGGCTTTCCCGTCCAAGGCGGCCTTCACAGCTTTTGCCATTCATTCCGGTGATCGCTTGAGAGAGACTGGCGGCGGCGGCGATGAGTTGCTGAGTAATCCAATTGGCACCGGCCCCTACAAACTGGAAAACTGGG
>JANMSB010000469.1:0-4208 GCA_031388915.1 Pseudomonadota bacterium
AGTTGGGTTGCAAGCGCAAATCAAAATGCGTGAAGGCATGTTCGATCACCGGCAGTGGCGACGGCATCACTGGGCTGCGTAGGTTTTCCACCAGCCACACTTGCAGCGCCGCTTCGGTATCGAACTGCGGACATACCCACAACCCGCCCCACAACCCGGTCGGAGGGCGTTGCTCCAACAATACCGCTCCAGCCGGATTCATCGCTACCAACGCAAAGGCGTGGCGCTGCGGCCGCGTCGTCTTGGGCTTGCGGGTGGGCAACTGGGTCTGCAAATTCTGCGCGCAGGCTAGGCACTGCGCTTGTAACGGGCAGTCGCCACACCGCGGCTTGCTGCGCGTACACAACGTGGCGCCCAAATCCATGATGGCTTGGGTGTAATCCGCCACACGCTGCTGCGGTGTGCACGCTTCGGCCAACGCCCAGAGCTGGGTTTCGATGGCTGTTTCACCGGGATAGCCGTGAATGGCAAAGTAGCGCGTCAACACGCGTTTGACGTTGCCGTCCAGAATGGCATGCCGTTGGTCGCACGACAGCGCCAGGATGGCGCCGGCAGTAGAACGACCGATGCCAGGCAGCGCCAACCACGCCGCGTGCGACTCCGGAAGCTGTCCCGCGTGTTCATCGACCACCACTTGCGCGGTGCGATGCAGGTTGCGGGCGCGTGCGTAATAACCCAGTCCGGTCCACAGATGCAGCACTTCGTCCAGTGGTGCTGCGGCCAACGATCGCACGTCGGGAAAGCGCTGCATGAAGCGCTGGTAGTACGGAATCACGGTGGCCACCTGCGTTTGTTGCAGCATGATCTCCGAGATCCAGACGCGATACGGCGTGCGGTGCTGTTGCCACGGCAGATGCTTGCGCCCAGCCTGATCGAACCAGCCCAGTAACGCGGCGGCACATTCGCTACTGCTCATGGCTATTCGTCGCCGGCGGGTGGATTGCGCGCTGCCTGTGCGGCACGCTGTTCGATGCGCTCGAACAGCGTGATGGTGCTGTCGCGCAAACTACGCAACATTAACGATCTGGCGAACAGTGCGGGCACCCAGAACTTGGGCACGATCCGAGTGGCATACACCACGCGCGTGCGAGCACCCTGCGCGCTTAGCCGCGTGTGCGTGCTGCCGCGTTCGGCATCGCTGCGCTGCGGAATCACCGTGGCCAGCAATTCACCCGGCCGTTCATCGACCTGCTCGACACGCTCCACCTCGCGACACAGGAAGGAAAAACACACGTTGATGCGCGTCATAAGCTCCAGTTGCGTGGCGCTCAGGTGCGTCAGTACCCGGGCATCCAGGATGCGCGCATCCAACTGCGGATACTGGGCGTAATCGCGCAACACCGATTCCACTCGCGATAACGGCGCTGCCAGCGTCGCCGTCATGGTCAGCCGGTATTCGCCATCGTGAAACCACGCCTGCACCTGCTCAACCTGCAGCGCCAAACCCGGGCGTCCTGCCAACAGGCCCAGGGCCAGCAGCATGGCCTGCCGCCTTCTCGTCAGTCCTCGTTGCGTCATGCTCGTCCAGTTTGATCGTCGTTCGAAATGACAGGCCCCTCGGCGCTTCGCCAGCAACCTGCCCGGCGCACGCAATCCGCGCAACCCAACCCTCAAGAATCACCGCTTCGGCACGATACAGGAGGTACATAACTCGAGTACTGTCGATGCAACCCACCATGCCCATCAGAAACCTGTTGCCGGTAATACTGGCCATCAGCGTCGTCTATGGCCTGGTGTTGTACTACGCGCTGCTAGGGGCGGCGCTGATGTCGACGTATGTCTGTGTGGTATTGCTCAGTCTGCGCTCGTCGAAGGCGTGGCACACCTGGCTGACCGCTGGACTGGGCAGCGCCTTGCTGGCGCTGCAACTACTGCTCGCCTCGACGCATAACGTGCCAATGACTTTGCGACTGCTTGCCGCGGTCCTGGTATTGACCAGCCTGTGGGGCGCCGCATGGTTGGGGCGCGGCACACTGAATCGGGCGCATGCGGAGAGCTCGGCACTGGCCTCGGCTGAGGCATTGCGACAGATCGCCCAGACCCAGCAGGCCATGCTGGACAAATTGACGCTAGCTGCGGAAACGGCCGGGCTGTGGTTGTCCGAAACAACGATCGATGGCGCCGGGGCCTGGGATATGAATCGCCCGCCCGGTTTGAACCTCGAATCAGGGACCGCGCTGCAGGCTTTCGATGCCATGAAGAAGATCATGGCCCCAGCCGATGAGCGCAGGTTGGACGCAACGCTCAACGCGGCCATGGCCACCGGCGTGTCCAGTACACCGTTCGACTATCGCGTCTGTGCAACAGATGGAAGTATTCGTCACTTTCAGCTGAACATCAGAGTCATTCGGGATGCCGACGGCCAGCCGCAACGGTTCCTGGGCGTCACCCGCGATGTCACGCAGGTCGTGCTACACACGCAACAACTGGAAGCCCAAGTTGCCACCGAACGTCTGCTGCGTGAGCGCATGCGCATCGCGGCAACGGCATCGGGCCTGTGGCTATGGGAATGTGACCCGCACACCAGGCAATTCACTTGGGATCAGAACCGCCCTGCTGAATTGGGCTTGAATGAGCTTGCGCCAGAGCACTTGCTGAAGGAATTGTGGGAGCTGGTCCTGCCGGAAGATCATGCCCTGATCAAGCAAGCAACCGACGAAACGATTGCCCGGCACGACACGGCATTTAGCGTGCGCTATCGCACCCGCGCCCATAACTCCTCGTTCATACGGCATCGCGAAGCCATTGGCCGCGTCGAATACGACGAGCACCAGGTGGCAACAAAATTGATCGGCATCACCCGCGATGTCACCAACGAAGTACAAACGTACGACTTGATTCAGCGCGAAACGCTGCTCAAAGACGAACTGTCCAGCCGCCTGAGCGCTGCCATCGAAACCGCCGGCATACATTGTTGTCAACTACGCTACCCAGGACCGGAACTGGTGTGGAGTCAGAACGCCGCAGCCGAAGTCGGCGTGGAGGCGGGCAACCTGTCGTTGCCGCAGGTGCTCAAACTACTGGCGGACACCCTGGATCCGGAAGATCATCGGCAGATCATTCACGACACCAGAGTGGCCATCGCCAACCACACACCATCGCGCTCGTTTCGCTATCGGCGCATTCAGCCAGACGGCAAACATCGTCACTTTCGGGGTTACCACCACTATTACTACCAGCCCAATAGCGCGCTGGATTACGTGGTCGCCGTATCGCTCGACGTTACCGAGAGCGTTGCGACCGCCGAGCAGATCCAACAACAGAAAGAACAACTGGAGCGGCTGCACGCGCGCATGGAACGGGCGGCACTGTCCAGCCAGGAAGGTCACTGGGAAGTCGACCTGGCCACACGAGAACATTGGGTATCGTCCAGCTACAAAGCGCTGCTCGGTTATCCGGCAGATTTTGATGTTGGTTCCCTCGACGAACATTGCCAGCGGATTCATCCGGACGACCGGGACGACGTCATGAATTGGAACCTCGACAACCTCATTCCCGGACAGTTATTGACCACGGAGCGGCGCATGCGCCACGCCAACGGCCAATGGCGCTGGATGCAAACGCGCGGCGCGTTCGATTTCGATGCCAACGGCAGGCCAGTACGGATGACCGGCTCGCTGCGCGATATCCACGAACAAAAAATTGCCGAACAACAGCTACAGGAAGCGCAGCGCCGCTTTACGCGCGCCATTAACGGCACTTCCGATGGCCTGTGGGAATCCGAGTTGCAAACCGGCAAAATTTGGCTGTCCCCGACGTACATGGCCATCATGGGTTACGAAGCGGTGGAGAATGACACGATGACCCGGGAGGATATTCGTCGGCTGATACATCCCGACGATTTGCCCCCGTTCCAAGCTCGATACACAGAAGCGCTGCAACTCGGCAGGCCGCTTGATTTTGAACATCGGATGCTAACCAAAGCCCAGGGGTGGATTTGGGTCAGAGTGCGCGGCACCGCGGAATACGATGCTGTCGGTGCACCGATTCGCATGGCGGGTAGCATGAGCGACGTGACCACTGCCCATGCAGCGCGTGAGCACTTGATCCGGGCCAGCGAGGAAGCACAGCAAGCCAGCCGCGCCAAGAGCGCGTTCCTGGCCAACATGAGTCATGAAATCCGCACTCCCATGAACGGCATCATCGGCATGGCCGGCTTGCTGCTCGACACGACGCTCACTCATACCCAGCGCGACTTCGCCGACACG
>JANMSB010000476.1:0-3334 GCA_031388915.1 Pseudomonadota bacterium
CGTGCCTGCCTAAACTGCGCGCCCAAGTGATATTGGTGAGTAACGAAGTGGGCATGAGCATCGTGCCTGACAACGCGGTAGCGCGTCGTTTTCGCGATGAGCAGGGCTGGCTGAACCAGCATGTTGCCACGCTGTGCGAGCGTGTCACCTTGGTTGCGGCGGGCTTGCCGCTGACGTTGAAGTCCTGAGCGCTCACCACAGTGTTTTGAACCATTGCAACACCGGCAGCACGCTCCATAGCAACAACGCCGATTCGGTGACTTCAATACCCGCGCCCAGGCAATCGCCGCTCATGCCGCCGACTTTGCGGCGCAAGAACCACGCCCATGCCGCTAAGCACAGCGGCGCGATCAGCAAGGTGGGTACGAAATAAAAGGTGAGTGCTGCCAACAGCAGCGCATTGAGTATCAATAGCCTCTTGTCGATCTGCCAGGTGAAGCTCTCGGTGCTGCTGCCGGGCAAGGTAGGCAAGAAGGCCGACCAGGCGATAGCGCCGAAGCGTGCCCAAGCGAAAATCAATGGCAGCGTGGCGAGTGTGAGTGTGGCGTGATTCAGCGCGATGCGCAGTAACACCAGTTTGCATAGGCACTGCATGATCAAAGCGATCACACCAAAGCTGCCCACGTGCGGATCGCGCATCACCTGTAGTAGACGAGCCGGATCGCGATGCGCCGCACCCAGTCCATCGACTAAATCGGCCAAGCCATCCAGGTGAAGCGCGCCGGTAACCCATACCCATATCAACAGCGCCAACAATGCGCCCAGCCAACTATCCAGCCTGCCACCCAGTAACGCGAAGGCAGTGACGAGCAAGCCCACCAACATGCCCACCCAAGGAAACCACGGCGCGCAATGCGTTAGTTCGCGCTGCTCAAAGTTGCGTAACTGCGGCGTGGGTAGTCGCGTGAGAAATTGGATGGCGAGGATCAAGCTACGCATGGCATTCAAGTTCAATGACGCTGGAGCGCTTCGATTACGCTCAGCGACCGGAATTGATATTTCCGGTCGCTGAGCGTAGTCGAAGCGTCCGTATCGAGGCCTGTAGTAGCGTTGCCTATTGCTGCTATACGCATTGCGCTTCCAACCAATGCAACCTCAGTAAGCTACCGCCTTGTTCGTCTATCCATAGCTGGCAGATGCCTGCCAGCGGGATGCCAAAGCGCGCAGCGCTGGCGGGTGTGAGTTGCAACAACTCGGCTAGCAAGGCGCGGATCACGCCGCCATGAGTAATCACCAACAGGTGCGAGGTTTGGATGGTGCGCAGTTGTGTTAGGCCGCTACGCACTCGCTCACGAAAGCGCGCATACGATTCGCCATTGGGCGGGCACCAGTTCGCGGTGTCGTGTTTGAATTGTGCGAAGCAGGCAGGATGGTGAGCTTCGGCTTCTTGCAGGGTGAGTTCTTCCCAGTCGCCAAAATCGATTTCGCGTAGCGTGTCGATAACATGCAGGGGCAGTTGATGTTGTTGCGCTGTGTCGCGGGCAAACTCAATACAGCGTCGCAGTGGTGAGCTGGCGATGCAGGTGATGGCAGGTTGCAGGCTACCCAGGGCTTGTTGCAGTTGTTGCACGCCGTGACTTGATAAGGTGGGATCGCTGCGGCCACGCAGCACTTGGGCGCGACCTTCGACATCGCCGTGGCGCAACAAGGTCAGCAACATGTTGTAGGGGCGGACCCACGGCCCCCGCCGCATCCTGTCCGCCCGCTCTTTGTTTTGTGGATTTCGGATGGGCAGACACATGGGTCTGCCCCTACGGATGTACGGCAGTAGCTTTTCCTATCCACCAGCTACACCCGCTTCGGCAAACGTGGCCATCTCGCGATGCAGGCGCAGCGCACTTTGAATCAAGGGCACGGCCAGTGCCGCGCCACTGCCTTCACCCAATCGCATCTGCAAATGAAGTAGGGGATGTAGTTGCAAGTGTTCCAGCGCGAGTGCATGACCCAACTCGGCTGATTGATGTGAGGCCAGCATCCATTCCCGCGCCGCCGGTTGGAATTTGCATGCCAGCAACGCCGCTGCTGTGGAAATGAAACCATCCAGCAGTATCGGCACACCGCTGCGTGCGGCTTGTAAATAAAAGCCGGCCATCGCTCCAATCTCAAAGCCGCCAAGTTCACTGAGTAGCTGCAAGGGATCGTGTTGTATGCCCACGCGAGCTAGCGCCTGTCTGACGATGGCTAACTTGTGTTGTTTGCCTTGTTGGTCGAGGCCGGTGCCGGCACCGACGATCAATGCGGCGTCAATGCCGGTGAGCGCCGCGATCAAGCAGGCCGAGGCAGTGGTGTTGCCAATGCCGATGTCACCGGCGATCAGCAAATTGGCGCGTTGTTGAATCTGACGCTTGGCTTGTTCGGCGCCAATGTCCATAGCACGAATAGCCTGTGCCGTCGTCATGGCGGCACTGATGCTCAGGTCTTGTGTGCCGCTGGCAATGCGGTGTCGATGTACGGCATTCGGTGTCGTATCGCCGGCAACGCCGACATCTACCACGTCGTACAGCGCGCCCAACTCGCGCGCCAGTACCGCAATGGCTGCTTGCCCATTAACCAGACTGCTAAGCATGGCGGCGGTGACGCTCTGCGGATAAGCAGAAACGCCACGTCGGGCAACGCCATGATCGGCGGCAAACACGCTGATGCCCGGCTGCAACGCAGCAGGTATCTCGCATTGCTGGCGCGCCGCAAACCAACAGGCCAAGTCTTCCAGTCTGCCCAGCGCACCACGCGGCTTAATCAGTTGCGCTTGTCGCTGCTCGGCAAGTTGCCGGCTCAGCGGATCGGGAGCAGAAATCCCGCCGGACATATCACTGCTCGCTCGTATGCTTGGCAGTTGCGGCGGCACGGCGATGACTTAAGGCGTAGTGAGTCACCAAGCCGACGCCGACATACACCGTGGTATGCAGCATGGAGTAAGGCCAGTAGCGAGCAACAGTTTGCGCATATAGCAGCGCAGGCATTTGTGCGAAGTAGCCTGAGCTGAGATAGAAGCCTAAGTTAGAGATCGCAAAGCAGGCGCTCACGCCGATCAGAATGGAGACTGCCAAGCGTGGCAATGACGCTGCGTGAACGGGCAATTGCGATTGCGACCAACGGCCCATGGCCCACAGCGATAGATAGGCCGGAATCAGAAACGGATAGGCCGGCGTAAAGCAGTAGGCGCTCACGCCGCCGGCAATCACGAAGTAATCCACCGCGACGCAAGCCAGCATCAATAATACCGGCCACAGGCGCTTTGCCGCGAATGCGCCGGTCATCCAGAACACTGCCCACGACGCATCGGGCAGGTTGAACTCGGTGCCGAAGTGCGAACGGGTGATGCCGGAGCGAGTGA
>JANMSB010000495.1:0-2367 GCA_031388915.1 Pseudomonadota bacterium
GGGTGCGCCAGCTTGAATGGCATGGTCATCTCGCCCCAACCCAGCGATGCCACCGGGCCGTGGGAGATCGTGATTTCATCGGCCGAGATCGATTCAATCTTGCCGGTTGCTTGGTGCAACGCAGGCGCTGCAGCGCTTGCAGAGGCGGAAGCGTTTGCACCCAAGCGCGCCAGCACGCCTTGTAGGCTGGCTTCCGAATCAATCAGGAACTGACCGGAGGCGACGACTTGCTGGCCTTCATCCACGCCACTCAACACAATTGTTTTACCGCCAGACTCCGCGCCGAGTTGCACTTCAACGGGCTCGTAGCGATTGGCCTGCGCAACAATCACCACGTTGCGTGTGCCGCTGCGAATGATGGCTTCAGAAGGCACGAATAACACCGGCTGTGTGTCGCCGCTAGCCATCTGCACCCGTGCAAACTGGCCGGGACGCAAGCGTTGTTGTGAATTGGCCAACTCAATGCGTACTCGCGTGGTACGCGAGGCAGTATCGGTTTGCGGCAGGATGGCAATGACCTTGCCGTTGAAGGTTTCGCCGGGATAGGCGGCAAGATTCGCAGTGACGGATCTGCCGACACCGATCAAACTGCTTAGCGCTTCGGGGATCTGCGCGTCCAGCCACACGGTATCGAGTCCATTGATAGTGGCGAGCGTCGCGCCGGCATTCAGCGTCATGCCGGTGCGCACCTCGAGTGATTCGATCACGCCGGCAATCGGCGCGTGGATGGTGATCGTCGCCTGCTGTTGTCGAGTTTTTTCGATGCTGGCAATTAGCTCCGTTGTCATGCCCAGCAAGCGCAGTCGTTGCCGTGCTGCATCGAAGAGCGCCGGGTCGTTGCTGTTGAGCAGCGCCAGAAATTCGGCCTGTGCGCCTGCCCACTCGGGAACCAGCACATCCACCAGGGGCGCGTTGCGGGCAATGACATCACCCGGCGCGCGTTGGTACGTCCGCGTGACAAAGCCATTGGTGCGTACCTGCACCACAGCCACGTCGCGCTCATTGAAACCGATATTGCCGACGGCATCGAGCGGTTGCGACAACACGCCGCGTTGCACCGTCGCCAGGCGTAGCCCCAGGTTTTGCACAATGCTCGGATCGATCTGTATGCCGGCGCCCACGGCGGTGGCGTCATCGGCATACTTCGGCACCAGCTCCATATCCATGAACGGCGATTTGCCGGGTTGATCGAAATGCTGGTTCGGCACCATTGGGTCATACCAGTACAGCACTTTGCGTTCTGCATTGGCAGCGGGTATTGCGTCGTCGCCATGCGTGCGTTGTGCAAACCAATAACCACCGGCTGTGCAGAGCAAAGCGGTGGCAAGTATCACCAGAGCCCAACGTGACGTATTCATCGGGTTCATAAAGATCCCTCCCCATAAGCGAAATACAGTGCCGCCGCGATGGCGGCGTGCTGGTTTTCAAGTTCAATTGATTTCAGTTGGGTTTCAACCAGCTCGCGACGTGCTGCTAGTACTGCGTTCAAATCACCCGTGCCGGCTTGATAGCTGGCCAACTGTAGTTCGACTTTCTGTTGTGCCAGCGGCAGGCGAGTGTTTTTCAACCGAGTAAGTTGACGTTGCAGCGTTTGCTCATCGGCAAGTTCCGCTTCCAGTTGTTCGGTGTGATCGCGCAGCATGACTTCGCGCTCGGCATTGACCTTGGTGAGTGCTTGGCGTTTGGCTGCGATCAGTGGGTCCTGGCGGCTGCCACCGAACAACGGCAAGCCGATGGTGACCTGCGCCGATACCATGTCGCTGTAGTCAGGGCCGCGTTGCGCATAACTCAGCTCCACGCCCCAATCGGGTCGCTTGGCAGCTTGCGCTTCACGCAGCTCCGCCTGCGCGACGTCGTGCAGCGGCGCAAACACGGCCAGTTCGGGATGTTCATGCACAGTGGCGCGCAGGTGTTCGGCATCAATGGCCAACACCGGTGCGGCGTCTACTAGTGGTTCATCACTTGCCGCACCCACGTAGCGTCGCAACGTCGCTTTGGCTTTGACGATGTCGGTCAGCAAAACATCGCGTCGGTCCGCCAGTTCAACTGCTTCCTGCTTGGGCGCCAATGCATCGGCAGGCACGCCGCGACCCGCGCTCAACTGCGCCTGCACGGTGTCGGTAAACAAACGGTTTTCACGGTCCAGTTCATCGAGCAAGCCAAGCTGCTGCTCAAGGTAGTAGCGATTGAGCCAGGCCACTGCGGCGGCGCGCCGTACCGTCAGGCGCTGTGCCCGTTGTTGCAGTTCGGTGCGGTGGATGGTTGCGGTGGCGACATCGATTTGCGCCTGACGCTTGCGGGCATTGGGGATGTCCTGCATCACGCCGATTTTCCGCATGGTCATGAAGTCGCGATCAAGACTCCATT
>JANMSB010000512.1:0-1540 GCA_031388915.1 Pseudomonadota bacterium
ACTTGGTGAGCGCGTTGTGTGGCGAGGCTTACTACCGGCCAGCGAGATTTCGCCGTTGTTGGCTGAAGTTGATTGCCTGGTTTTGCCAAGCCAATTTGACGGATGGGGTTGCGTCGTAAGTGAAGCGCTATTGGCGGGGACGCCGGCAATTTGTAGTGATACCTGTGGGGCTGCAGACGTAGTCCGGTATTCGCAGTTTGGAGGCGTTTTTCGCGCCGAAGACCGCGAGGCGTTGACGGCATGTCTGCTTCAAGCAGTCAATCGAGGTGTGGTTCTGGAACCAGAGCGTGCTGCGTTGGCGAATTGGGCGATGCGCTGTATTGGGGGCACCGCTGGCGCAAGTTATTTCATGCAGATTTTGCGCAATCGTTTCGAGGGCGGTCCACGTCCCGATCCTCCGATGCTGAATGCTCGGAGTGGACCGTCGCGTGGGACACAATGAGGTTGACCGCGTTTTCCGGGTACGAACGTAGCGCTCATGCCGCCAGTTTTTGTTGAGTCAGCCAAGCCGAGTAGACCTCGCTCGGTATGCCATAACTCAGCCCGGAGTGGCGACGTTTCCGGTTGTAAAACACTTCGATGTAATCGAACAAATCAGCCTTGGCCTCATCACGAGTCTGATAGCGACGATGAAACACCCGCTCGTTCTTCAGACTGTTGAACCAGCTTTCCATCGGTGCATTATCCCAGCAATTGCCTTTGCGGCTCATGCTCAAAACTGCTTTCATGTCTGCGATTAGCGCTTGATGGTCATGGCTGCAATACTGGCTGCCCCGGTCGCTGTGGTGAATCAGCCCCGGCTTCGGTTTACGTTTGAAGCGTGCCATCCGTAGTGCGTTTAATACCAGCTCTTTAGTCATCCGCGCATCCATCGAATAGCCGACAATCATGCGACTGTACAAGTCCATCACCACCGCCAGATACAACCATCCTTCCGCGGTCGGAATGTAGGTAATGTCTGCCGTCCACACTTTGTCCGGTGCCGTAGTCTGGAATTGGCGATTGAGGATGTTCTCGGCAATCGGCAAATGGTGCGCGGAGTTGGTCGTCGCCTTGTAGCGGCGCTTGTGTTTGGCGCGGATGCCGTTGGCCTGCATCACCCGGCGAACCCGCTCCTTGCTTACCGGCAGACCGCGTGCCTTGATCTCCCTGGCCATCCGTGGCGCGCCATAGACACCGTCAAATTCGGCGTGGATGGCACGTATGACGGCTTCCAGTTGTGACGTACTCAGCCAGTGCTTGGCGGTCGATCCGGCGCGCCATTCAGCAAAACCGCTCTCGCTGACACTGAGCACGCGACACATCGCATTCAATGGGTAAGCGCGTTCATGTCGTCGAATCCAGGCGTACTTCACAGATGTTGTTTTGCAAAGTACGCCGTCGCTTTTTTTAGAATCTCGACCTCCATCTTCAGCCGGGCATTCTCGGTGCGCACCCGGGACAATTCCATCTGTTCCGCGCTGATCGGCTTGCCATTGCTGGATGCACCCGCCAGCTTGCCTTGACGATGCGCCTTGCGCCAACCATGCAGGGTTTGTTC
>JANMSB010000026.1:0-3509 GCA_031388915.1 Pseudomonadota bacterium
ACGCCGGCAGCTTGCGCCATATCGGCGGCAATGGTGGTGCGACCTTCGTACGATTCATACGTCCAGCGATGTTGCTTGCCGGCGTATTCGGCGCTGACCGTAACATCGAATGAATGTGGTTCTTCAACTTCGCCGCTGCCGAGCAAGTAGTCTTGGCGCGGCGTGAAAGTGAATACATCCTTGCCCTTGTCGGTATTGGGGCCAAAACGTAACAGCTCTATGTGGGCGCTAATTTCATTCGGGGCAATTGGTTTACCATCCGCATAGGCATACAAGCGATATTCCGGCGGCACGCCGCTTTCGTAAATGGTGACTTCCAGTTGAAAGTGGCCGTCACTCAGCAATCGGCCGCCGTGTGGGCCTTTGGCCGTTTCCTCGGCGCGCGCTTCATGCCCGTGTTCATGTTCTGAGTCGACCGATTCGGTGCGAGTGCAGGCTGCGGTATTCAGTAACAGCGCTGTTACCAGCAAGGTAATGATCTTGTTCATTGTCATGTCTCTCGAAATTCAGTGCTTATTAACGTGCGGTTTCGATCAGCGGTGTGCCCGTTAATCGCTCAATTTCACACAGCATGCGTTGGCTATCCGCTGCAGCATCAATAGCCGCCGATTCCAGCTCCAGCAATTCGCGTTGTGCAGCGGCGAGTTCCAGATACGAGAACCGGCCGCGTTCGTAACCGTACTGCGTTTGTTCCAGTGCTTGTTGTGCCTGTGGCAGCGCTTGATTGCGCAGGGTGTTCATGCGCGCGCGATTCGCCTGCAATTCCTGATACAGGCCGTACAACGTGGCTTCGGCCTTGATCTGCGCTGCTTGTTGCTGTGCCTGAGTTTGCGCGCGCCGTAGTTCTGCTTCGCGGATCGTGCCTTGACCGCGATCAAACACCGGCAGGGGTATGGAGAAACCCGCCACCAATGCAGTGTCGTCACTGGTCTCCAAGCGACGCACGCCGATACTGAGGTTTAAATTGGCGCGTGTTTGGGCTTGTGCCAGTCGTAATTCCGCATCGCGCAGGCGTGCTTCGGAAGCAAAGCGCGTGAAGTCGGGATTGTTTTGCAAGTCGCGCATCAGGCTTGCGTAACTCGCCGTATCAGGCAAGGCGAACAAATCGGCGCTGGCTTGCACAAACTCTGGTGTGTTGCTGCCCCACAGCGCGACCAGCGCATGACGCGTGCTTTGCAGATTGCTGGCGCTATGTTGTTGTTCCAGTTGTGCGCGAGTCAGCGCGATGCGGGCGCGGCTGCGTTCGGCTTCGGGGGAACGCGCGGCTTGCACGCGGGTATCGATGACGCGCAGCGTGGCGTCGCTCAAGGTGGTGGCGCGCTCGGCGAGTTTGAGTTTTTCTTGCGCAGTCACGACGGCAATGAAGCGTCGTGTGACGTCGGCCAGCACATCGAGTTGTTGTGCCTGGCGCGCGATGCTGTCGAGGTCCAGGCTGCTACTGGCGGCATTGCTGCGTAGCCGCCGCTTGTCACCCAGTTCAATCACCTGACTTAAGGAGAGCGTGGTTTGTAATGCTTTGACACCGCTCACCTCGCCGGTGCCGAGAAAATCCTCTAGCTCCACCGACAAACTGGGGTTGGGCCGCAAGCCGGCTTGCGTGATGCGTGCTTCACCGGCTTTGAGTGTGTATTCCGACACGGCCAGATCGGGATTGCGTTGCAATGCGGCTTGCATCGCGCCAGCGAGCGTCAATACCCCATTCGGTTCGGGCGCTGCGGGTGCCGCGTGGACGCCGCTCACCAAGAGAAGACATACAAAGCAACACGTCAGCCAACGGTGTACGCATGAGAGCAACATGAAAACCTCCACAGCCAGACTGGAATGCCAGCCTGATGCCAAATCAATGCAAGTACACGCCACCTTGTGGCGTGTACTAACCGATGATTTAGGCGTGGAGTGGTGGTCCGCGTAGGGGCGGTCGTAAATGGACCCGCCGCTGCAGCGGCGGCGCGATCAGCCGGGCCAGCGGCAAAATCGGCTTGCGGGGTGCAAGCAGGAGGCAGAACAACGTGGCAATGAAAAGCAGCGCATCGATACCCAGATCAGCGCCGGGCTTCTTGCTCAGTGCCTGGCTATCCAGATTAACTTCGGCGTGTTGGTGCTGACCCTCGGCGGCGTCTTCATGAGCCGGATCATGGCCATGCGCGACATGATCGACATGTATTTCCTGGTGCAGGTCAATGGCAACACTATGCGTGTGGTGCTGTGTATCCTGGTGATCCAGCGCCACATGTACATGCACGCCGCTGACACGCAATGCCAGTGCGCACAGGCAGAGCAGCAACGTGAATGAGCGGAGGCGGGGCTTCATAGGGTGGTCATTATGTGTGCAAGGCGATGGATGGGCAACCTTGTTTCAGTCGATTCAGGGTGATGTGTCTCACGGGCTAGCCCAGATGCTTCGCAATGTCTGACAAAGAAGGGTTGCTAATTCCGCTGCTGCCGCGTTAATAATCCATTTTTCAATCATGTTAGGTCGCTGTGACAGTACTCATGAAACCCCTGGCGGTCATTTCCATTCTGCTGGCCAGCGCGGTCATTGGCGCCAGCGATCCCCATGCGCTGGCGCGCCGTGAATTCATGCAGGCGTATGCGGCAGCAAGCATCAATGCGACAGCGCCGGCCGATAGCGCGACGCTGCAAGCGTATGTGTTGTATCCCTACCTGCAGGCGGCGCGACTGCAACGTGAGCTGACGCAGGTCACTCGCGATGTGGCCAGGCTGGATCAACGCATCAAGAGTTTTTTGAGCGAGCAGGGCAATGCCGTGGCGGTGCGTGAGCTGCGCCGCGGGTGGTTATTGGATTTGGCGGCGCGCCAGCAATGGACCGAGTTCCAAACATTTTTCCCGGCCAATACCAGCGATGCGGAACTGCGCTGCCTGGCTGCTACGGCGGTATTGAGCAGTTCTCCCGGCGCTGAGCAAACCGCCGTGATGGCGCCTGCTATTAGCTTGGCCCTTATCGATGTGTGGCGCAGCGCCAATCGCTTGCCCTCCGCCTGCAATGCGCCGTTCGAATGGGCGCGCAATAACAAAGTGATTACCGCAGAGTTGATCGATCAACGCGCTCGCTTGGCCTTGAAATCCGGTAATGCGGTGTTGGCGCGCGAACTAGCCGATATGTTGCCGCATTCTCAAGCCGAGCCTTTGCAGCAATGGGCGCTGCTAATTGAAAAGCCACAGCAAGCCATCGATGCCCTGATTGCCAAGCCGCGCATCCAAGTGGAATCGGCGGCTCTGCAAGATGGTTGGCTGCGTTTGGCGCGCAAGGATCAGGATGAAGCGCTGCACCGTTGGTCGCGTTTGTTACGCGCGCGCAGCTTGGATAAGGCGGAGGCTAGTCCCTACGCGCTGAGTTTGGCGTTGGCATTGTCGTGGAGCCGTCGCGATGAAGCGCTGCAATATTTCGCTAAGGTGATGCCGGCGGACATGACCGAACAAGGTTACGAGTGGCGCGTGCGCGCGGCGTTGTGGGCGGCGGATTGGCGTGCTGTGCAACAAAGTATCGC
>JANMSB010000036.1:0-9717 GCA_031388915.1 Pseudomonadota bacterium
ATGGACTCACTGGGTGATTTTGACCTAGTGAGTGGCTTGACCGGTTGCTGGGTGCGTTGTGCAGCCTGGGCAGGCGAGACACTCGGCTTGTTCTCAGTGACCGTGCGTCCCAGCACTGAATCTTGAGCGGGCGCGCGCGTCGCGGGCGCGTCTGTCGACGGAATTGTCGGCGATGTAGCAATAGCGTTGGGTGTATAGAACATCGGAGCACTGTCCAGAGTGTCTGCCGATGGTGCACTATCGGTCGCAGCGGGTGCTTGGTAATTCATCTGATTAGATGGTGTGGCAGATACCGGAGTCGTATCTCCACTGCGCTGGTACAGCGGATAAAAGAAGTACGCACCAACGCCTATGAAGATTGCAGCTACAAGTGCAGCCGCACCCAGCGTCGAGCGCGATCCACTCTCATAAACGGACTCGGTGGACACACGATAGTCATTAAGGGTGCCATAAGTATTGACAGCAGCCATGGAGTCTCCTTCGCGAATCTATTGATATCGCATTGGTTTGCTTATTAAGTGAGTAATACATTAAGCATTGTCGCTGCATGAGGCTGTAGGACATGGCGCTTCCTGCATGTAAGACGTTGGCAGCCGGGCACCAGGCTCGAAGGCGTGCTGAATAAATGTCGCCAGGCCGCAGGTTCGTAGGTATTGTGAGCCAGAGCTTATCTGTTAAGGCTGGCGTATGGGTTGAATGCGGCCTGAGTAAGGTTTGAAAGGGAGCGTTGTGATGATGAAATTTTTGGTTCTTACTTTGTTCTTCGCTGTTTTTGGGATTCGTGCGGTTTGTGCTGGCCAATTTCTGGTGCAAACAAAAGCTACAGTTGATCCGACGGTCGAGATACCAAATCGCATCCTCAACGAATGCCAGCCATTGGAAAGCAAGCTCGGCGAATACACGCTGAAGTACGCTCATAAATGGTTGCCGGACGCGCAGGCAGTTGAAGCCTCGAACGTTACGAAAGATGCCCACGTGCTTGAATTATCGATACGCGGCATTGTTGCGCCCCGCGGGTCTGGATGGACTGGCCGGAAAGCGGTAGCGATTCGCGCAATAGTCGTTGCAAGCGGCGTTCCACTGACTTCGACTGTGATTGTGAGTAGCGGTCGGGGACGGCTGTTCGACAACACGTGTGGGGTGCTGGATGACGTTGTGGACGATTTGGCGGAGCGAGCAGCAAACTGGTTTGCCAAAGGCAGCAAGAATAATTTTGTGCGAAAAAGAAAGCCCCTTGGGCAGCCTCTAGCATTGCTGACCCCCGCTCGGTTTGACTCAGGTGCCGGCGTATCGGACGCGGTGTTGCGTGAGTGTGCATTGGAAGTGGCGCTGGCCAACCGCACACTTGCTTCTCTGAATGGTCCCTATCCGGATACGATTCCGGTCATGGATGCAGCTCAGGCGGGTGATCGCAGATTGGTGACTCTGACCATCATGAACATCGACGCTCGATCTGGAGGATCGCTCTTAGGCCCCAAAACGTTGGGACTGCGAATAACAGTAATGCAAGGCGGCACGGAAATCGCTTACCACGACATCGCGCACAGCGGTGGCGGCGGGATTTTTGGACAAATGACAGTCAGTGCTTGCGCTGTTCTGGAGCGGGAATCTGCGGTGCTTGCTCAGATGATTACTAAATGGATGGTGGCCACTGATCGAGCCGCTTTATTGAGCCAACAAACGGTCGTTCAATCAGATGGAGAGGCGGCAGCTGACAGCGAAGTAGCATCACCCGAGTAAGTGGCAATGTTCGCTCCGAGCGAATAGCCGCTAGGGTAAGGCTGCGTATTATCGTCGTATCGGAATCGAATAGAGGAGATGCTCCATGTCATCGAAAGAGCGACGCACGGTTCCGGTTGAAGCCATCGAGCTCTACAACCAGTTCATTCACGGCGAGATTAGCCGACGGGATTTTCTGAGCGGCGCAAAAAAGTTTGCCGTCGCCGGTTTGACGGCCACCGCTATTGTCGAGGCGCTGTTGCCGGACTACGCCATGGGGCAACAGATTTCACGAACCGACGAGCGGATCAAGGCCACCTATGTCACCGTGCCATCGCCATTGGGTAATGGCTCCGTCAAAGGTTACTTGGTGCGGCCGTTCAGTGCCGACAGCCGCTCGGAAACGCCGGCCAAGCTGCCGGGCATTGTCGTGGTCCATGAGAATCGTGGTCTGAACCCGCACACCGAAGATGTCGCTCGCCGGTTCGCGTTGGCCAACTTCATGGCCTTTGCGCCGGACGTGCTGACGTCAGTCGGCGGTTATCCTGGCGATGACTTCAAGGGTGGCCAGCTGTTCAGCAAGCTCGATAACGCCAAGAAGTTCGAAGACATCGTGGCCTGCGCACAATGGCTGAAAGCGCAACCCAACTGCACGGGCAAAATTGGCGTGACTGGTTTCTGTTACGGCGGCGGCGTTTCGAACCAGTTGGCCGTGCGGCTTGGTGCGGATCTCGCAGCGGCTGTGCCATTTTACGGCGCAGCCGCCCCAGAGGCGGACGTGCCCAAGATCAAGGCAGCGATTCTCATACAACACGGCGAGCTAGACACGCGATTGGTGCAGGCGTGGCCAATCTACGAGAAGGCGCTGCAAGCTGCGAATGTTCCGTACGAAGGCAAAATCTACCAGGGCGCTATGCATGGCTTCTTTAATGACGCGACCCCTGAGCGCTACAACGAAGCTGCGGCGACTGAAGCCTGGACCACCACCCTCGCTTGGTTCAACAAGTACGTAAGAAGTTGAGCTGATTGGACTGCTGGTGGGCATGGGCCGCGATCCCATAAACAATCAACCGGCGAACGATGTTAGTGCGAAGATTCGTAGGTATTCACACAACATCTCCTGCCTCGCCGTGCTTGTTTGCTTAAGTGACGCAGGGTCCGCAAACAACGCGCGCATTGGCAACGATGCTGGCTCGGTGTCAACGAATTAGCTACGTGATGAGCAGGTTGACGCTGTGATAAATGCGTAACCTATTTGGAAATGGCTCCCCGGGACGGATTCGAACCGCCGACCAACGGATTAACAGTCCGTCGCTCTACCACTGAGCTACCGGGGAATACCCATGGAGTTCGCAGAACGCTGAACTCCAGCAATCGAAGGCGCGCGATTGTGCGGAATGAGTGTTGCAGTGTCAAGAAAATGGGCGTGGTTTTTTGAAGTAAAACGTCCCTTATCTATTCGACACTTACGATGCTTTGCGCAGTGCCTTATCCATGCGCTTCAAGGCCTCCGCCAGGGTCTCCATGCTGCACGCAAATGACAGGCGCATATGGCCTGGTGCGCCGAAGCCGGAGCCGGCCACGACGGCGACGCCGCCTTCAAACAACAGGTATTCGGCGAAGGCGTTGTCGTCCTTGGCACCGATTAGTTTCATTGCGCCTTCTACATTGGCAAAGGCATAGAACGCGCCGGAACCGGGCAGGCAGATGACGCCGGGCAGTTTGTTCAGGCCAGCGACGAAGAAGTCGTGACGTGCCTTGAAGTGCTTGTTGTTCTCTTGCACGCAGGTTTGATCGCCATTGAGTGCCGCGGTGGCGGCTTTCTGGGCAATCGACGACGGGTTCGAGGTGCTCTGGCCCTGGATGGTGCCCATGGCAGTGACGATTTCCACCGGGCCGCCGCAGTAACCCAGGCGCCACCCAGTCATCGCATACGACTTGGAGACGCCGTTAACGGTGATGGTGCGGTCGTACAACTCGGGCACCACGGTGAGCAGGCTAGAGAACGGTTCGTTGCCCCAGTAAATCGGCTCATAGATATCGTCGGTGCAGATGATGATGCGCGGGTGCTGCTTGAGCACAGCGCCCAGCGCCTTCAGATCGGCAGCGGTGTAGGCCGCGCCGGTGGGGTTGCTGGGGCTGTTGAGAATGAACAGCTTGGTTTTCGGGGTGATCGCGGCTTCGAGCTGCGCGGCGGTGATCTTGTAGCCCTGTTCGGCACCGGCGTAAGGCATCACGGGCGTGCCATCGGCTAGTTCCACCATGTCGGGATACGACACCCAGTACGGGGCGGGAATGATCACTTCATCGCCCGAATCGATGACGGCCATGATCAAGTTGTAAATGGTCTGCTTGGCGCCGCTCGACACCAGAATCTGGTTGCGCTGGTAGTCGATATTGTTGTCGCGCTTGAACTTAGCAATGATCGCGTCTTTCAGCTCCGCAGTACCCTCTACCGGTGTGTAGCGGGTGAAACCTTTGCGAATGGCGTCAACGCCGGCATCGGCGATGTGCACCGGAGTATCAAAGTCCGGCTCGCCAGCGCCCAGGCTGATGATGTCTTTGCCTTCGGCTTTGAGCTGGACAACGCGACCAGTCAGGGCGACGGTGGGCGAGGGCTTGACGCGCTGGACGCGCTTGGAAACAACAACGCTCAAAGTGTGGCACCGATGTGGGTGAAAGGGCGGGCATTTTAGGGTGCCGGGGTGTAAATGACCATGCGAGCATGTGCACTGGGATGATTCGTAGGGGCGGACCCACGTGTCCGCCCGCTCTGGAAGATCCAAAGAGCAAGAAGGGCGGACACATAGGTTCGCCCCTACAGGTTTCGGGTAGCGATTCCTCTATGATTCGCGGCCTGATTCAGCATAGATACCGCCATGCCACGTCCGATTCTGTCCAAAACCGCTGCGCCATTCCGCTTGCATGCGGAATTTTCCCCTGCGGGTGATCAGCCGCAGGCCATTGCTAAGTTGGTGGAGGGCTTGGAATCTGGGCTGGCGCACCAAACCCTGCTGGGCGTCACCGGTTCGGGCAAGACCTACACCATCGCCAATGTCATTCAGCAGGTGCAGCGGCCGGCGTTAGTGCTGGCGCATAACAAGACGCTGGCGGCGCAGTTGTATGGCGAGTTCAAAGAGTTCTTTCCCGATAACTCGGTGGAGTACTTCGTTTCGTACTACGACTACTACCAGCCTGAGGCTTATATCCCTTCGTCGGACACCTTCATTGATAAGGATGCGTCGATCAACGAGCACATCGAGCAGATGCGTTTGTCGGCCACCAAGGCGTTATTGGAGCGACCGGATTCGATCATTGTCGCGACGGTGTCGGCCATCTATGGCTTGGGCGATCCTGAAGCCTACATGTCGATGATGTTGCACTTGGTCAAGGGCGAGAAGCTCGATCAGCGCAAGATGCTGCGACGCCTCGCCGACATGCAATACAAACGCAATGAGATTGACCTTAGTCAGGGCACGTACCGGGTGCGCGGCGATTTGATCGATATTTTTCCGGCTGAATCCGAGCGTGAAGCCGTGCGAGTGGAGTTGTTCGACGACTGCATCGACACCATCCAATGGTTTGATCCACTCACCGGCGAAGTGCAACGCAAGGTGCAACGCGCCACGGTGTATCCGTCCAGCCACTATGTGACGCCCAAGGAACGTTTGATCACCGCAGTGGATTCGATTCGCGTCGAGTTGGGCGAGCGTCTTAAAGAATTGAAAGAAGCTGGCAAGCTGGTGGAAGCGCAGCGCCTCGAACAACGCACACGTTTTGATCTGGAAATGATGCAGGAGATGGGTTATTGCAACGGCATCGAGAACTACTCGCGTTATTTGTCGGGCCGTGGGGCGGGCGAACCGCCACCGTGTTTGTACGATTACCTGCCGGCCGATGCGCTGTTGATCGTCGATGAAAGTCATCAAACCATTCCGCAACTCGGCGCCATGTACAAGGGCGACCGTTCGCGTAAGGAAACGCTGGTGGAATACGGCTTTCGTTTGCCGTCGGCGCTGGATAATCGGCCACTCAGATTGGAGGAGTGGGAACGTCTTGCACCACAAATGATTTTTGTCTCGGCCACGCCCAGTCACTACGAACGTGCGCATCAAGGCCAGGTAGTAGAACAAGTAGTGCGACCCACTGGCTTGATTGATCCGGAGGTCGAGATACGTCCGGTGCGCACCCAAGTGGACGATGTGTTGTCGGAAATCAATCTGCGTGCCGAACGCAAGGAGCGCGTTCTGGTCACCACGCTGACCAAGCGCATGGCCGAAGACCTCACCGAATATCTCGACGAACATGGCGTGAAAGTGCGCTACTTACATTCGGATATCGAAACCGTGGAACGCACCGAGATCATTCGCGACTTGCGCCTGGGTAAGTTCGACGCGCTGGTGGGCATTAATCTACTGCGTGAAGGTTTAGACATGCCGGAAGTATCGCTGGTGGCGATTCTGGATGCCGACAAAGAAGGCTTTCTGCGTTCCGAGAGTTCCTTGATTCAAACCATTGGCCGCGCCGCGCGTAATTTGCATGGCCGAGCGATTTTGTATGCGGACCGGGTTACCGGTTCGATGGAGCGCGCCTTGGCCGAGACGGCGCGACGCCGTGCCAAGCAGATGGAATACAACCAACAACATGGCATCACGCCACGCGGTATCATCAAATCTGTCACCGACATCATGGAAGGCGCGCGCGGTGGCAGCGACAGCAAACGTGATAAGCGCGACGGCAAGCGCTTGAAGGTGGCCGAATCGCGCGCCGACTATCGTGCGATGAGCCCGCAGCAGGCCCTCAAACTCATCAAAAAGTTGGAGCAAGAAATGTATCAACATGCGCGCAATCTGGAATTTGAAGAAGCTGCCAAACTGCGCGATGAGATCGATGTGTTACGCAAAATCGAACTGGGGTTTGGCGCATGAACACAACAGCACTAGTACTTGCGCCGGGTTTGATGTGCGACGCCGCAGTGTGGCAAGCGCAGATCGCAGCGTTTGAAACTCGACGATCTATTCAAGTGATTGACTATGGCCTGCTGGACTCATTACCCGTGATGGCGGCGCAGTTGCTACAGCAAGCGCCGCCTACATTTGCGCTGGCAGGGCATTCCATGGGCGGTCGCGTGGCCTTGGAAGTGATGCGCTTAGCACCGGAACGTGTCACGCATCTGGCCCTGCTGGATACGGGTTGTCATGCGTTGCCGGAAGGTGAGGCCGCCGCGAAAGAACGCGCCATGCGGTTGGGTTTTCTGCGGCTGGCGCAAGAGAGCGGCGTAGCCGCAATGGCGCGTAGTTGGCTGCGTAACATGGTGCATCCTGATCGCTTGAGCGATGTGCACCTGGTCGAAACCATCACCAACATGTTCGCGCGTAAGTCGGTTGAAGTGTTTGCGGCGCAAATAAACGCGCTGTTGACGCGTCCGGAAGCGTTTCCATTGCTGGCGCAGATTCGATGCCCGACGTTGGTGTTGTGCGGCAATGAAGATGTCAATTCACCGCCGGCGGCTAATCTTGAAATGGCCGGCGCTATTGCTGGTGATCAGCTAGACATTATTCCGCACTGCGGACACATGGCGCCCATGGAGCGGCCTGAAGCGGTGAATGACGCATTGCGAAATTTGTTTGAGAGGTGAAGGTCCTAGATCCCAGTCATTTTGAGCCCAGCGAGAAATCTTTCCTTGTTCAGTGTCAGCAGCTTCATGCAATTGAAAGATTTCTCCCGTCGGTCGAAAAAAACAGCGGTAGGGTTGGCAGAACTTCCTCGAGTTTGTCGGCTCATTCTTCTTTGGCCAGCCGGGTGCCGCACTGGTATAGTTCGCGCCCCCGCTGAATACTGAGTCAGTCATTCAGTCAGGCGCAGTCTATGGTGGCTCGCGTCGGTACCTTCGCGACGATTAGCCGCGAACCCCGCCAGGCCCGGAAGGGAGCAACGGTAACGGTGATATCGGGTGCCGGAGGAGCGCCGGCGCGAGCCGCCACCCCCACGAGCTCGCTGAAGGGCGGCCGGAAACTGCTCCTGCGTTTCCGGCAGTTCCTACATCCTGTAGGTCCATCGCGGCGTTGAAATCGAACCAAAAATGCTCACGTACTGCCGCGTACGCTCCGCTTTTTGGTTCGATTTCGCCTTGCGCTGCATCCCTTGATCGAGCTCGTTGCAACTGTCGTAGGGGCGAACCTATGGCCCCCGCCGGGGCTTCCGAAGCATCCTGTTCGCCCTTCTGAAGATGTCTGGGCAACAAGTCGTGCAGACACATGGGTCTGCCCCTACAACCGGACTGCACGCCGTCATTGGCCTCGTGTAAAGTTCACTGCTCCATTATTCGAGCCCATCGCAATTCATGAGTTATCTCGTCCTTGCCCGCAAATGGCGCCCCAAGCGCTTTGAGGAACTGGCTGGCCAGGAGCATGTGGTGCGGGCGCTGGTGAATGCGCTGAACTCGGGGCGCGTGCATCACGCGTTTTTGTTTACCGGCACACGCGGTGTGGGCAAGACCACCATTGCGCGCATTTTCGCCAAATCGCTCAACTGCGAAACCGGCGTGAGCGCCAGTCCCTGCGGCGTGTGCTCCACCTGTCGCGAGATCGACGAAGGCCGCTTTGTCGATTTGATGGAAGTGGACGCGGCATCGCGCACCAAGGTCGATGATACCCGCGAGTTACTCGACAACGTGCAGTACGCGCCGGCGCGCGGTCGCTACAAGGTCTATCTCATCGACGAAGTGCACATGTTGTCTACGCATTCGTTCAATGCCTTGCTCAAGACCTTGGAAGAGCCGCCGCCGCACGTAAAGTTTCTGCTGGCCACCACCGATCCGCAGAAGTTGCCGGTGACGGTGCTATCGCGTTGTTTGCAATTCAATCTGAAGCGCATGTCGCAAGCCGTGATCGGTAAGCGCCTCGCCGAGATTTTGCAAGCGGAAAACATCGCCTTTGAAGCCGATGCGGTGCGGATGCTGGCGCAGTCCGCCGAGGGCAGTATGCGTGATGCCTTGAGCCTGCTCGATCAAGCCATTGCATTCGGCGGCGAACAACTGAAGGCCGACGACACGCGCAGCATGTTGGGCAGCATTGATCGCCGCCAGGTGTTTGCGTTGGCGGCGGCGTTGGCCAATCGCGATGTCCGCGACATGCTGCGTCAAGTGGCGGAGTTGGATGAACGCGCGCCGGATTATCGTGACGTCTTGGCAGAGCTGGCGAGTCTGTTGCAACGCATTGCCTTGTTGCAGGCGGTGCCGGAGATGACGCTGGATGATGCCGACGATCAATCCGTGATGACACAACTGGCCGCTGCCTTCACACCCGAAGAGGTGCAGTTGTGCTACCAGTTGGCGGTGGTGGGGCGACGCGATTTGGATTTAGCACCGGAGCCGCGTGGTGGCTTTGAAATGGTGTTGCTGCGCATGGTGGCATTTCGCCAGCTGGGCGATGCGGCGGTAGCGGCGCCTGCCGGTTCGCCGCGCGTTGCAGTCAGTACACCGGTGCCCACGCAGCCACGCGCCGTAACCAGTGCGCCGACAACTGAGCGCGTTGCTGCGAACACCGCTGCGAACACCGATTGGTTGAGTTTGGTGCGGCAATTGAATTTGTCGGGACCGGTCAGTCAATTGGCCGCGCATTGCACTTTGCAGTCGCGCCAGCCCGGTAAGATTCAATTGCTATTGGATGCCGCAGGCGAGCCGTTCCGACGTCCGGGGTTGGAAGAAAAGCTGCGTCTGGCATTGAGCGCATTGCTGGGTGAAGAGTTTAAGTTGGAAATCACCGGCGTGGCACAGCTACCGATTGATACACCGGCACGTCGCCAGCAAGTCGCGGCGGCAGATCGGCAGCAAGCGGCGGTGCAAGCCATTCAAAGCGATCCCAATGTGCAACAGATGGTGGATATGTTCGGCGCCGTGGTGCAGCCGGAATCGATTAAACCCATTGAAAATTAATCATTGAAAATTGAGTTGGAGCAAATGATATGAAAGGCGGAATCGGCAACATGATGAAGCAG
>JANMSB010000049.1:0-3871 GCA_031388915.1 Pseudomonadota bacterium
TTGACGTACACAGGCGAGAACGGTCCGATCGCCGCCTGTTCAGCCCAAGGGACGCCGAGCAGATGGCCCAGCAATTTGGCCGACGCGACTCGGTTCTTGGAGGGGACGATCAGGTGGTCGAGTTGAGCGGGCATACGGGGATTCCTGGGTTGGAGCGAACGCTACTCGGTGTGCTGTGCGACGCCTAACGACCCAAGCTCAGCGACCTGGCGCACGGGACGCACCGATTGCAACCGCGACGCTCCCGCCGGGTCCGCTGCAGCGCATGGTTAGGCGCGGTGTTCAAGTAGCAATCTGCACTCTTGAATAATGTCATCGGTCAAAGTCTCCGCTGTAAATCCCAAGCTGTCGTGACTGCCATCGCCAAGATGTGCCAAATGAACAAACTCATGCAACTCTTCAAGCTCAAGCGCACCATGAATGCTCGCGATGTTCTCGCAACCAATCTTCGGTGCCACCTCGCCGCACATGACCTGCCGAGCAAACGCTGATGCCTCCGACAAAATCTTCGCTTTGTGTGAGGACTCCATAAGCGCCTAACGTCGCTGCTGTGGCGCGAGCAAAAGCGCTTCTCTTTTGCGAGTCGGGCGACCGAAGGGAGTGAACTTAATGCACCTGTTGTGCATGGTTATTGAACTTTGTACTGCTTTTCCATAGCAGAGAGCACTTTCTCATGGCGCTCTTGAATTCTTTCCCACCGTTCAGCTATTGCCTCGTTTCTCTGTAGTAAACGCTCTTGACGGTCTAGCTGCTCTGCCGCAGCGGCCTGTTGCTTATCAATAAGTTCAGTCTGCTCCCAGTACTTCTTGGTCTGGCGCTCATACTCTTGGTTTGCTACCGCGTCAGAACCCGCTGGAGAAGAACAGGCCCCCACAGCGAGAAGAAATGCTATCAACAATAGTTTGCGTGTCATCCTGATTTCCTTAATGCATAACGAACTAACTAAGCCGCGCGCCGTCCTTCGGCGCGTCGGTGCTTGAGTGCATTGTTAAGCGTCTGGCTAATAACTCACGGATTGATATGTCCACTGTGTCTCCCTTCTTAAAAATGGACGCAATAACTTCTACCCAGTGCCCTTTCTCATTGACTGCATGAAAGTTAGCACCGTAACGGACCGCCAATAAATTTGCATCGTCTGCGACAAAGCTAGAATCAGCAAGGCGAGAAAATACCAAAGCTAAATTGTCTTTGGTGCATTGAGCGTGCAATACGCATGGAATTTTGTCGACGGTACAGTAGAGATGCAAGCACAACTGAGCAGCCTCGTTGTAAGACAAACCTTCTGGGAAGACGCTGACGATGTATTCCTGTAGTTCCATGTTTGACGCTTAACTTAATTTCACCGTCCGAAACGACGGTTTACAAACCGTCGTAGGGTTGAATACCAGCATGCCGTCGCTCCTTGGTTGCTTGCACTTCAACGAGTTGATGGCTTTTTAGCACGTCCTAAAAATAAAACCAAACCGGTCTTGGGCGACTTGAACTACTGTCTCAGTAGCCAACTGCTGCCGCTTTGGCTGTACCATCGTCGAAGCGAAGTGGTAGTCCAGGCTGGGTGCCGCGATATCTCCATGAAGCGCCATCTATAGCAAGTTCCGAGGTGAATAATGAACGTGCAAAACATCGTTGCTAAGAGTCTGCTGACGGCCCTGCTCGCGATGAGCGGTATTTGTTTTTCTGCTCAGGCGGCGGAGCCCAAGAAAATCGTCGTCTATGGCGACACCGGTCGCATTGGCGCTCAAATTGTTCAAGAGGCATTGAGTCGGGGTTATAGCGTCACGGGCGTGTCGCGCGATCCGCAGAAATCAACCGTGAAAAATAGCAATTTCACGGCGATAAAAGGCGACGCTACCGATGTGGACTCAATCAAGTCCACCGTGGTCGGCGCTGACGCCATCATAGTGTCCGTCGCCGGCACGCTGCCTGATAACAAGCCGGAAAATGCCACCACCAACCGCGCCGCCCAAGCCATGGTCAAAGCGCTGGGTGCAATGGGCGACCATGCTCCTCGGGTGATTCAGATTGGCGGCGCGACCACCATGCACGACACCAAGGAAGCCATGCTGAAGCACCTGCCGTTTCCAGCTCCCGAAGGTTCAGCGATGTATGGCATGCTGTTTGGTCATCTTGAAGCGCTGAACACTTATCGCGCCAGCAATATCAAGTGGACGGTTGTGGCCCCGGCCGAAAACATACTTGGCTCGCCCAGGGGTGCTGACGGTCGTTCGGGCAAGTACCGTACCTCAACGACGGAACTGGTGCGAGATGCCGCAGGGAAAAGCACTATCACGTGGTCCGATCTCGCTGTTGCCGTCATCGATGAAGTTGAAAACAGCAAGTTTATCCGCCAACGCTTCACGGTTGGCTATTAACACTGCAATCCAGGACAACTGACGCAAGTGTCGGTTGTCCTGGTTTATGCGATTGAATCGGCCGGCGCTTGTGTGACCGTACCTGTGTAGCTGCGCGACGAGTGCCGGTTGTGCTGACCAGCCTTTCACGGACACGTAGTTAACCGCGTACCTTTGTTTGTTCGGGGCAGTGGCGTTCGTAGCCAACCGCGGCTGTAAGCGAACATTCCCTGTGTGATGCAACCGGCATGTCGCGCGTCCTTGCGATGATCGTGAGGCTAACCCAGCAGAACGACGCTGTTTGCTTTGCCCCACAACCGTGTGGCTGCTACTGTTCGGCCCCGAGTTATTACCCAGATTGCCCCGTGTCCGGACGCATCCCGCAATACTTCATTGACCAGTTGATCGCGCGCACCGACATCGTCGAGGTGATCGGCACGCGCGTGCCGTTGCGCAAGGCGGGTAAGGAATACAAGGCTTGCTGCCCGTTTCACGATGAGAAAACGCCGTCGTTTAATGTGGTGCCGGACAAGCAGTTCTATCACTGCTTCGGGTGCGGCGCGCATGGCACGGCGTTGGGCTTCTTGATGGAATACGACCACCTGAACTTCGTTGAAGCGGTGGAAGAACTCGCTGCGCGCGCGGGTTTGGAAGTGCCGCGCGAAGAGTCCACAACGCCAAACGCGCCCAAACCGAGCCAGGATCAATACGCGCTGTTGGAACAAGCCGCCGAGTACTACCGCAAGCAATTGCGTGCCACACCGGCGGCCATTGACTACCTCAAAAAACGCGCCCTGACCGGCGACACTGCTGCACGTTTTGGCGTTGGCTATTCGCCGGATGCCTGGGACGGATTGATCAAGCAACTTGGCAACAGCGACCACGCACTACAAGAACTGACGCGCGCCGGGCTGCTGATCGAACGCGACAGTAAGAACGGTTTCTATGATCGGTTCCGGCATCGGGTGATGTTTCCGATTCGCGATTCGCGCGGCCGCACCATTGGCTTTGGCGGGCGCATCATCGATCAGGGCGACCCGAAGTACCTCAATTCACCCGAAACCGAATTGTTCCACAAGGGTCGCGAGCTCTATGGCTTGTACGAAGCGCGGCAAAGCACGCGGCAGCTAAACCGCTTGCTGGTCGTGGAAGGCTACATGGACGTGGTCAGCCTGCATCAGGCCGGCATCACGTATGCCGTCGCCACGCTCGGCACCGCCACCACGCCGGAACACCTGAAACGTCTGTTTCGGGTGTGCAATACCGTGGTGTTCTGTTTCGATGGCGACCGCGCCGGGCGCGCCGCCGCCTGGAAAGCACTGGAAGTGGCGCTACCGGTGGTCAGCGAGGGTTACTTGCTGCGCTTCCTACTGCTGCCGGAAAAACACGATCCCGATTCGCTGGTCAGCGAGGAAGGGCGAGAAGCGTTCGAAACCCGGATCAACACCGCCACGCCACTCTCCGAGTACTTGGTCAACGAACTAGCCGCTCGCTGCGACCTCAGCAATGTCGATGGCCGG
>JANMSB010000050.1:0-15274 GCA_031388915.1 Pseudomonadota bacterium
CACTTCATCCGAGACCAGCCGGTCGTACACCACCACGTCGGCGTTCTGCATGACACGCAAGGCGCGAATGGTCAGCAGCCCCGGATCGCCAGGTCCCGCCCCCACCAGCGCCACTTCACCCACCGGCGCAGCCTGCTGCGCTTCATCGTCAATGGCGCTGGCAATGCTCTGCCGTGCTTCCTGTTCGCGACCGGCGAGCACATCGGCGGCAATGTCGCCGTCGAAAAACCGTTCCCAAAAACGCCGCCGTGCATCGGCATTGCCGACACGTTGCTTTACCTTGCCGCGCAGCTCGCCGGACAACTTGGCCAACTTGCCCAACCCCTCCGGCAGCGAGGCTTCCAACTGTTCACGCAGGCGGCGCGTCAGCACCGGGGCATCGCCGCTACTACCCACCGCGACAATCACCGGCGAGCGATCCACAATCGCCGGCATGATGAAGCTGGACAATTCGCGGTCATCCACCACATTGACGGGAATGTTGCGCGCTTCGGCACTGCGCGATACCCAGGCATTCACCTCCTGGCTATCGGTAGCCGCCACCACCAAGCGCGCGCCTTGCAGATGATCGGGCCGAAAGGCCTCGGCAACATACTTCAGTTCGGCACGCTCAAGGCGCTGTTGCAGCGAGGCGCACAGTTGCGGTGACACAATGGTGATTACCGCACCGGCGCGCGCCAACAACAAAGCCTTGCGGGCCGCCACTTCGCCGCCGCCAATGACCACTACGGGTTGGCCGGTCAACCGCAGAAAGATGGGGAAGTAGTCCATGGTTGCGTAGGGCTGTGGGCCGTGTTCAGTAGGTGCAAACCAATGGCTGTGGCTGGTTTGTGCCAGGCCACGGCCCGTGGTTGACTACACGTGGCCTGATTACACCACGGCCTTGATCGGAATCACGCGGCTACGTGGCTGTAGCCCGCATTCGCGGGTTTCGGGATTTTCCCACCACCAGCGGCCCGACCGGGAATCGGCGCCCGCTTCCACCGCACGCGTGCAGGGTGTGCAGCCGATGCTGGGATAACCCCGATCATGCAGTGCGTTATACGGCAGCGACTTGGCCTTCACGTAGTCCTGAATGTCTTGTTCGGTCCACTCCAACAATGGGCTGATCTTCCACATGTTGTAGCGATCATCCCATTCGATGGGCTGCCCCTGCGCGCGGCCGGCGTTTTGTTCGCGGCGCACGCCGGTGACCCAGGCCTTGCGGCCCTTGATGGCGCGCATGAACGGCTCGACCTTGCGGACCGCGCAGCAGCCCTGGCGTTCGGCCAAGCCTAAGTAAAAACCATTGATGCCGTTGTCGCGCACATAATTCTCGACCAATTCGGTATTGGGGTAGAACACCTTGATGCGCTGTTTGTAACGACGCTCGACGCGATCCAGCAGATCCAGGGTTTCCTGTGGCAGGCGACCGGTGTCCAGGGTGAACACCTCGATAGCTGGCGCGCTGGTAAAAATCAGGTCGCTCAGCACCATGGCTTCTATCCCTAAGCTGCTGGAATACACCACGTCCTGGTACTGGTCGATCGCCCGCTGCAGCAATGCCACGGAATCGCGGCGCAGCGCTTGCAATCGGGGCGACAGGGGGTCGGTGTTCATAGCTCTCCGGTCAACGAATTTAGGGGGCGCAGTCCCCCTAGGGTCTGTTAACACTGTAGCCAAGCCGGCAACTTAACCAAAAGACTGTTTCGTTCTCACCAGATGCGGGGTTGTTATACGGTGGTCACGCCCGGTAACGTAGCGCACCCGCCGGCGCCTGCCGGGGGCAGTTTTACCTGAAGGAATCAAGCATGAATCAGCTCAAAATGGCCGCTTTGGCCAGCGCCTTGTTGTTTACCGCCCAGAATGCCGTCGCCCAACGCACATCGCAGGAGCCTTCGGTGCGCTTTGTGGTGACCGCCGGCCTCACGGGAGGCGGCGACACCTTGGCCGAAGTCGAATACGAGAATGGCTATGACAGCAAGGTCAAAGGCGGTGGCTTGGTGCAGATTGGCGCTGGGCTACAGTTCCGCAAGCCCGGCACACCGGTGTCGCTGCTGGCCACCGTGAATTACCACGTCGACAACGCCACCGCCGATAACGGCGATGTCCGCTTTGATCGCGTACCCCTGGAAGTGCTGGGGTTCTACCACGTCAACGACATCGTGCGACTGGGTGTCGGACTGCGCCACACCATTAATGCCACGTACAAGGAAGACATCGACTATGAACCGCTTTACAAAGAAGACTACAAGGACGCCAACGGCCTGATCCTGCAAGTCGGGTTCGGCACCGGGCGATTCTGGGGCGCGGTGCGCTATGTGGACGAGTCGTACGAGGTCGAACGCTACACCTTCGGCAATCAGACTGGCCGCTTCAACAAAACCTACGATGGCTCGCATTTCGGTCTCATGGGCTACTTTGCGTTTTAAACCGACCGGTATGGCTATCACACTGCCCCTGCTGGCACTTTCGTTCTTTCAGACCGCCGCAGCAGCGGGCGTCGATGCCGATGCCTGTGCGACGCTGGTGCCGCCAGCACTGGCGGCGCGGCTGAATATGGACCTGCCGGGTTACCAACCGGCAGCATCCAGCGATGCAGGTGAACAGCGCGTCAAGGGCATCGCCACTCAGGGCGATTGGCCCTGCCCGTTCGTGGTGGTGGGCGACTTCGACGGCAATGGCGCATTGGATCGCGCCCTGCTGCTCAAGCCCCGAGAAGCGGGCAATGCGCGTCTGATCGGGGCGCTCAATAACAACGGTCAGTGGCAACTCACCCTGAGCGAAGACTGGCCACTGGCGTTAAGCGATAGCGAGTTACGCCCCAAGGAACCGGGTTTGTATCAACGCGCCGCCGCCATCCAACAGCCAGTTGAACAATTCGATCAATTGGCCAGCTTGCAGACCGAAGACAGTTGTTTCACCGCCGGCAAAATCGCCGGGATGCATGCCATCTATGCCGTCATCAATGGCAAGTGGCAGAAGCTGACGGTGCAGGAGCCCTGAGCCTGTTAACCCCTGGGCCTGCCACCATGAAAATGAATGTCTGAATAATTTCCTTCTGTCATGTCGACCGAAGGGAGAAATCTTTCCTTTCCGAGAATGCACGGCATTGAGCGCCGGCTAGATTTCTCCCTTCGGTCGAAATGACAGGCAAATAAAAACCTCCCAAGCATTTTGCTGCATTCACGTTAAACGCCCGCCAGATGAATTCCAAAGCCCGTCACTCAGCCACCGCCTCGTGGCATACCTTGCTGTGCAAGCCGGTTGTGTTGCTCTGCCTAATGATGCTCACCGCGTGCGCATTAGTCGCCTCCACCTATCGATACTTCGGCGCCACCTGGGATGAACCCGAACACCTCGGGGCGGGCATGCAGTTGTTGGATCGCGATATTTACATTTACGACGTGCAACACCCGCCATTAGCACGCATGGCCATCGCGCTGGGCCCGTTTCTCGCCGGTGCGCACGCAGTGGATATTCCCGGACCCAACGGCGGCGAACAAGCAGGGAACGAACAGCTCTACAAAACCGGCCACTACTGGCGGAACTTGATGCTGGCTCGGCTGGGTGTCCTGCCGTTTCTGGCGGTGTTGCTGTGGTCCACCTGGGCATGGGCAAGACATAGCTTTGGCGAAGGCACGGCGCTGCTGGCCACGTTGTTGTTGATCAGCATACCGCCGTTGCTTGGTCATGCCGGCTTGGCGGCGCTGGATGTACCGGGCGCCGCTATGTGCACCTTGGCTTGTTATTGGCTATTGCGCTGGTTTGAAACGCTGCGCTGGCAGTTCGCCATATTCGCTGCGGTGAGTTCAGGGTTAGCCATCGCCACCAAACTCTCGGCCTTGCCGTTTATCGGCGTAGTGGGCTTGGCTTGGTTGCCGTGTTGGTGGTTCAGCCGCGCCCGGCAAGATCAACTCGCCACCGCAACAACATCGCTGCGGCGCTGGCTGCTGCAAAGCGGCAGCATTGTGCTGCTGGCCTTGATCTGCGCCATGCTGACTTACAGCGTCGAGTTCCGTTACACCGTGACGGCGCAACAGCCCAACAACGCTGCTTGGAGTTTCTTGTTTGGAAGCAGCGGTTGGCCACATGAGTTAGCGCACGCCATCGCGCGCAATGTGCCGCTGCCAGTCGGCTTGGAACAACTGACGTTAAGTGTTCAAGACCTGCTCAAGCACAACCGCGAAGGCCATCTTTCCTATCTACTCGGTCAGTTCAGCGAGAACGGCTTTTTACACTTTTATGTAGTGGCGTTGGCGGTGAAGACACCGCTGCCGCTGCTAGCACTAGGAGTGGCTGGCTTGATCATGCTGGCGCTGCGTGCGCGCCGGTTGGGATGGACGAGCGCAGCGCCGTGTATCGCCTTTGTCGCACTGCTAGCGTTTTGCAGCATCTACAGCCGCATCAATATCGGCCTGCGTCACGTATTCGTGCTGTATCCGCTGCTATGTATGGCCGCTGCCGCGTTGCTCACTAAGCTGTGGCAACGCTACCGGCATCGCGCCGCACGCGCCGCACTCGTGGTGTCGATGGGCTGGCAACTGAGTTCGTTATACAGCGCCTATCCCGACTATCTGTCCTACTTCAACGTCACCGCCGGCCACCATCCGGAACACATCCTGATCGATTCCGATTTGGACTGGGGCCAGGACATCGTGCGTTTGCAGCGGCGCTTGACGGAATTGCATGTCACTAAGTTTGCTTTCGTATATCGCGGCACGGTGGATGTGATCGGCGAGCGCCTGCCCGGCGTATGGATGGCACAACCGTTTCAGCCGACCACCGGCTGGGTCGCCGCGAGCATCTATGCACGCGATACGGTCTCGCAAGGCAACGCCTTCAAGTGGCTAAAGCAATACACGCCACGCGAACGCATTGGCGCCTCCATCGACTTGTACTACCTACCCGAGGCTGAGCCGCGTTAATTGTTCTGCTGCTTACTCTGGTGCGTCGCCTAGCCGCCATAGAGCTCAACATTCGCGCCAGGCCGGATGTATCGGAATGCAGCATCCTTTGCCTGGAGCAAGCTCTTCCATTCGACGGACAGATCAAGTTGTTCGCTGTTGAAGAAGGGCACTGGTTGGCTCCCTCCCGTTTTGATAATACGCATTCCAACAATGCTGTAAGCGCCCCGCCACAAGTGAAGATCGATATCGTCAACCGACCCTTGATAAGCCTGCATAGCATGCAAGTTTCTGTTGACATAGCTCTTTACGACAGAAGGCAGAGCGAGTCGCACTGCAACTACGTAGGCAATCAGCGCTACCGCGACGACAATGCCGTTACGTGAGTGCGGCATTCATGTCTTCCTAAGCGGCGACTTCGGTGCGACGAGCCCGTCATGCGCCACCGACTGAAGCTGTTTTCCTGCATCAATCGGCTGACCAATGGGAACCTCAGAAACAGGTAAATTTTTACGCGACCCAAAGGCATGCGCGTAAACCCAGGTGAACTCGGCCCCCAGCAGAAATAGCTGTGCAGAATAGTAGACCCATACCAATACGACCACGAGCGACCCGGCTGCCCCAAAGCCGGAGACCACACCGCTTTTACCGATGTAAATTCCGATCAACAGCTTGCCGATTGCGAGCAGCAGCGCAGTAACGCAGGCACCTATCCAAACATCCTTCCACTGAATGTGGACTCGAGGCATAAACTTATAGATCATGGCAAAAATCGCCGCAGTCAACGCAAAGCTGACCAGTAGATTGAGCGCCTGTGCCAGATATTCCCAGCCCACGATTAATGAGCTCCACTTACTCAATGCCGCTACTGCCGCGCTTAGAATCAATGACACAATCAGCAGGAAGCCGATACACAGGATCAACCCGAACGACAGTAGCCTCGAACGCAGCAGTCCAATGATGCCGGAGGCTTTTGCGCGAACTTCTGCACGCCAGATGCGATCAAGGGCATCCTGCAATTCGGCCAATACCGTCGTCGCACCTATGCCCAGCAGCACGAAGCCAATCAGCGTCGCGGCGATACCTTCCGCAGGCCGATTGACGCTTTCGAGCATGCCCTGAATTGCCTGTGCCCCCACGTCACCGACAAGATCGTTCAATTGCAGGAAAATCTGCCCGCGTGCTGCGTCCTCACCAAATAACATTCCGGCAATGGCAATCACGATCAACAACAGCGGCGCTACCGAGAATAGCGTGTAGTAAGACAATGCCGCGCCCATGCTGGGCGCATAGTCTTCCAACCAGGATTTAATGGTTGCTTTGACCAGAGCGCGAGCCTGCGTCAAGGGCATACGAAAAGACCCTTCAGCTCAGTTATAGGTGGAACATTATTCCGTTAAGCGGCGCCTGGACTGTGTCAGCAAACAGCGGAACATGAAGAGAGAAGCTTCCGACACCGGGACGAAATCCATGAAACGAAAGTACGGGGTCACCCTTTAGCCCTACGCCCCATGCTGCCTACCCTACATCGCCGAAAACACATTACGAGCTGCACGACAACATGGAACACCCGGCTTTGTGACGCGCCCACTCCGGGCGGCGCTGCGCGAATGCTTCACGTCCGGGTTGATCGGTGTAGGGGTGGCGCAACACTTTCAGTAGTTCGTGAATGCCAGCGTAGTCGCCCTGCTCGGCGCGATCGATGGCTTCTTGCGCTAGATAGTTGCGCAACACATAGCGCGGATTGACGGCTTGCATTCGCGCCCGGCGCGCTTCGGGCGACCAGTCATCCTGACGCAGCCGCGCGGCATATCGCACCAACCACTCGTTGAACTGTGGTGCAGCCGCCTGCTGCTTGACCTCGTCGTAGAACGCATGAACAAACGACGCTAGCGTCGGCGCTTGCAGATTAAGCTCAGGCAACGCCCGGAAAAACAAGGTCATGTCCACTTCGAACGCATGCAGCAAGGCATACAAGGTGTGCATTAGATCGACATCGTCATCCAGGCAGTGCTGCAACCCCAACTTGGCCGCCACGTGCTCGCGTTCGGTTTGCGTATAGACATCGATGAACTGTTGCAGCCCTGCATTCAGCGGCTCGACCGATGCAAACAGCGGCACCAGGGCATTGGCCAGACGGGTGAGATTCCAATGGGCAATGCGCGCCTGTTGTCCAAAACGATAGCGACGTCCTTCGGCATCGGTGGTATTGGGCGTCCAGTCAAAATCGAAATTGTCGATCCAGCCGTACGGGCCATAGTCGATGGTCAGTCCCAGAATCGACATGTTGTCGGTGTTCATGACGCCATGCACGAAGCCGACACGCATCCAGTGCGCCACCATCCGCGCAGTACGCGCACACACTTCTGCAAACCAATCCGTATACAGTTGTTCGCCAGTGGTTATCAGCTCAGGGAAGTCGCGCCTGATGGTGAAATCGACAAGCTGTTTGAGCAACTCGCCTTCGCCGCGCGATGCCGGCAGTTCGAAGTTGCCGAAGCGAATGAACGACGGCGCGACACGACACACAATCGCACCCGGCTCCGCCTTGGCATGGCCATCGTAGAACATGTCGCGCACCACGGGTTCGCCGGTGGTTACCAAACTCAACGCACGCGTGGTCGGCACGCCCAGATGAAACATGGCTTCGCTACATAAAAATTCGCGCAGAGATGAGCGCAGCACGGCGCGACCATCGGCGCTGCGTGAATACGGCGTGGGTCCTGCGCCTTTGAGTTGCAACTCCCAGCGCTCGCCCTTGGCGTTGATGGTCTCGCCCAAGGTAATCGCGCGGCCATCGCCCAGTTGTCCCGCCCAATGACCGAATTGATGGCCGCCATAATTGGCCGCATAGGGCTGCATGCCGTCTATCAAGGCATTGCCGGCAAACACCGCTGCAAAGTCCGGTGCTGCAAGGTCATCGGCAGTCAGTCCTAACAATTCGGACACTTCAGGCGAATACGCCAATAGCCGTGGCGCGGCCACCGGTGTGGGATTCACGCGCGAGTACAACGCCCCCTGCACCTGCCGCGGCCGGCCACCAGCTTGTTCATCGCCGGGTAGCTCGCGCACAAAGGCATTGTCGAAACGCAGGGAAACGATCATGGCAACTCGGCGCTCGGTATCCAGAGAATGGCGTCAATTCTAGGGTCGCGCAGCAGGGATATTGGACAATATTTCCTAATCTCGCCCGTCTACGTCACTATGGCGACGATGGCAGCACCCCCCGCAATGCAGGCTGAGCAAGATCATGGCATCACCGAAACGGTGAGCCGCGAACGGGCGCGGCTGCGGCGCTTTATTCGCCGCCATGTGCTGGACGGCGAAGAAGCCGAAGACATCCTGCAGGAAGTGTTCTATGAACTGGTGGATGCCTACCGGCTGATGCAGCCCATCGAACAAGTCGGCGCCTGGCTGATGCGCGTGGCGCGCAACCGCATTATCGACCGCTTTCGCAAGCGGCGGCACCAAGCGCTACCCGAGTCGACGTTCACCGATGAAGCCGGTGAACCGCTGAATTGGGATGAACTACTGCCCAGCAGCGAAGCCGGTCCGGAAGCGTTGTTCGCCAGACAGATATTGCTGGAACAAATTGAAGCAGTGATTGCGGCGCTGCCGGCCCAGCAACGCGAAGTATTCATCGCCCATGAACTTGAGGGCCGCAGCTTCAAGGAGCTGTCGGCCGACCTCGGCGTCAGCGTCAACACCTTGCTATCGCGCAAACATGTCGCCGTTACCACCTTGCGCCAACGGCTGCAGGCGATTTATGAGGAATTTAGAGGAGCTTCGCTATGAAACAGGTTTGGTATCTACGCGCCATCCAATGCGCAGTGGTCGTCGCTGCGGGGCTAGCCGTCATTGGCTGGCTGGTGATGAGTCTGTGGAACGCGTTGCTCCCCGGCTTGTTCGGCTGGCCCAGCGTGAGCTTCATTCAAGCGTTGGGATTATTAGTCCTAACTCGGTTGTTGTTTGGCCGACTGCGTACACCGGGATTCGGCCCCGGCATGCAGTGGCGTCGGCATCAGTTCGAACGCTGGGAACAGATGACTCCAGAGGAACGCGAAAAGCTCCGCGTCGGGTTGCGTGGACGGTGCGGACCGTGGGGTTCGCGGTCAGACGAAAAATGATCCACGCGGTTGGCACGTACAGGAACTCGCGACTCACCCTCACTCACTGTACGGGCGCAATTCATTGCGCCCGTCTCGTAACACTCGCTTAGCCAACACAATGGGCTCGATGAGTCGAGCCCCTACCAGCACCAAACATTACCGGCCAACACTCATGCCATCACCGCTCGATCCCGATCGCCCCAAATCCAAGTCGCTCAAGCCACTGCAAAGCGTATGGCCTTTCGTTAAGCCGTACTACGGTGTATTGATTTGGGCCGGTTTATTCCTGTTGATTGCGGCCGGCGCACAACTGGCATTGCCGATTGCATTCAAGCATCTGATCGACGATGGCCTGGCGACGCGCGATGCAGCCACTATCAATGGTTACTTCGTATTGTTCCTATCGGCTGCTGTTGCGTTCGGCGTGTTTGCCGCACTGCGCTTTTACATGGTGACCTGGCTGGGCGAGCGTGTGGTAGCTGATCTGCGCAGCGCGGTGTACGCGCGCGTGGTACGCATGGACCCGACGTTTTTCGAAGTCACGCGCACCGGCGAAGTGTTATCGCGCTTGACCACCGATACCACGCTGGTACAGACGTTGGTGGGCTCCAGTCTGTCGATGGCGTTACGCTCTGCGGTGACCGTGGTTGGCGCATTATCGTTGATGGCGATCACCAGTCCGACACTCACGCTAATGCTGGTGGTGTTATTGCCGTTGGTTATCGCGCCCATGTTACTCATGGGCAAAAAGGTGCGCATGTTGTCGCGCGCCTCGCAGGATCGCATTGCCGACACCAGCGCCATGGCGGATGAAACTCTGAACGCCATGCAAACCGTGCAGGCCTTCCAACTGGAACCGCTAACCAGCAAACGTTTTGGCGAAGCGGTGGCGGACTCCTTCAACACGGCGCTGCTGCGTATTCGCGCGCGCTCAATTCTCACCGCATTGGGCACCATGCTGGTGTTCGCCGCAGTCACCTTCGTGTTGTGGGTGGGCGCACACAAATTGCTGTCCGGCGCCATGACCTTCGGCGAGATCAGTCAGTTTTTGCTGTATTCGGTGTACATGGCGACGGCCTCGGCCATGCTCAGCGAGGTGTGGGGCGATGTGCAGCGCGCCGCTGGCGCCATGGAACGCTTAATGGAGCTGTATCACGCTGAACCCAACATTCGTGCACCGAGCCTGCCGCTGCCCTTACCTCACCCGAGCCGGGGACGGGTTAGTTTCGAACACGTGACATTTAACTACCCGTCGCGTCCGGAACAGTCGGCACTGCATGACTTCTCGCTGCATATTGAACCGGGCGAAACGGTGGCGTTGGTGGGACCTTCGGGCGCCGGCAAGAGCACCGTGATGCAACTGTTGCTGCGCTTTTACGATCCACAACAGGGACGCGTATTAATCGACGGTGTGGAATTAGCCAAGGCCGATCCGGCCGACGTGCGCGCACGAATTGCGATGGTGCCACAGGACACTGTGCTGTTCGGCGCCAGCGCCCGCGAAAATATTCGTTATGGACGACCCAATGCCAGCGACGCCGACATCGAAGCCGCGGCTAAGGCGGCGGCAGCCCATGACTTCATCGTGCAATTGCCGCAGGGTTACGACACCTACTTAGGTGAGCGTGGTACACGCCTGTCGGGTGGACAACGGCAACGCATTGCCATTGCGCGCGCTATCCTGCGCGATCCGCCGCTGTTACTGCTCGACGAAGCCACCAGCGCCCTGGATGCGGAAAGCGAACAATTGGTGCAGCAGGCACTGGAAAAACTCATGGAGAAACGCACCACTGTAGTTATCGCGCATCGACTGGCCACCGTGTTGAAAGCAGATCGTATCGCCGTCATCGACCACGGCCGCGTGATCGCCATTGGCTCGCATGCGCAACTGCTGGTGAGCAACCCGTTGTATGAACGCTTGGCTTCATTACAGTTCGGTAACATCAGCCCTGAGCAACTAGAAATCCGCATGAGCATGGGCTAGTCTGATCGGCATCGGCTTATTCACAGCGTTGCCGATCCCTACACACTTCTTCACTTTAATTTCTGGATGTGTCGACCCATCACGCCATGCAGCCACCAACCACCTACACACGCACTGCCATCGCATTGCATTGGTTAATCGCTGGTTTGATACTGAGCGCATTCACGCTCGGCTGGGTCATGACCGAGTTGGCCTTCAGCCCGCTCAAACTGCGCATGATCAATTGGCACAAGTGGGTGGGCACTACCGTACTGGGATTAGCTGCCGTGCGCACACTCTGGCGACTAACTCATGCGGCGCCCGCCATGGTGCCGATGCCAACGTGGCAACGTGTTGCCGCGCATTCGCTACACGGCCTGTTGTACCTAGCCATGTTTGGCGTACCGCTTAGTGGTTGGGCATATAGCAATGCTTCGGGGTATCCCATTGTGTATCTCGGCCTGATACCCCTGCCCAATCTGGTCGACAAGAGCCGCGAGTTGGCCGAGGCTCTACATGAAGTCCATGAGATCTTCGGCTGGCTGTTGGCGATTGCCATCGCTTTGCATGTGGCCGCAGCGCTGAAGCATCATTTCATCAATCGCGACGGTACGCTGCAACGCATGCTGCCGGGACGTCGCCGCTAGTTACTCGTTTGAATCAGTCAGTCGGAGATACTGCCCATGGTTGGACCAACAATGATTCGACTCTCGCTGTTTCGCTCACCCCTTGCCATCATCGCGCTGGCGATCAGCCTGACTGCGCTGGCTGCGGATACCAATGTCGATGCGCAGAAGAGCAAGGTCACCGCAACCTTCAAGCAAGAAGGCGTGCCGGTTGAAGCGCCGTTCCTAAAGTTTAGCGGGCGCATCGTGTACGACCCGAAGAACGCTGGCGCTTCGACCGCTGCGCTGGATGTGGACACCGGCAGTTTTGACATCGGCGATGAAGCCTACAACGCCGAAGCCCGCAAGAAAGAATGGTTCGACAGCGGCAGTTTTCCCAAGGCCAGCTTCCGTTCCACCGCCATCAAGCCGGGTGCTGCGGGTAAGTTCGATGCCACCGGCACCCTTACCGTCAAAGGCAAGGTGTTGACGATCACCGTACCCATCAGCGTGCAGACCACTGCCGGTGGTAGCGCTTTCGACGGTAGTTTCGTCATGTCACGCAAGGCTTTCGGCATCGGCGGTCCCGCCTGGGACGAGGTGCTGGACGACAAAGTCAACGTGCGCTTTCACTTGATCAGCACTGGTCGTTGAACCAGTTGACAGTTCACTGGACCAAGCCCTAGTTCAATCAAAACAGATTCAATCAACAGGAGACTTAACATGAAAAAGACAATTCTCGCCATGTCACTGGCGCTGGTATCAAGCGCAGCCCTCGCCGCCCCAACGTTGTACAACATCGATCCCGGCCACACCTATCCCAGCTTTGAAGCCGACCACAAAGGTGGACTATCGCTGTGGCGCGGCAAGTTCAACAACTCCAGCGGCACCATCACCCTTGACCGTGAAGCCAAGACTGGCAGCGTCGACATCACCATCGATACCACTTCAATCGACTTCGGCCACGACAAGATGAACGCTCACGCCAAGAGCAACCAGATATTCGATGTCGAAAAATTCCCCACTGCTACTTACAAGGGCAAGTTCGCCAAATTCAACGGCGATGCCCCCACCGAAGTGCAAGGTGAGCTGACCCTGCACGGCGTCACCAAGCCGGTGACACTGACCATCAACAGCTTCTTGTGCAAGGTAGATGCAATGTCGAAAAAGGAAGTTTGCGGCGCGGACGCGTCGGCCACCTTCAATCGCGCCGATTTCGGCGTGAACTTCGGACAGCAATACGGCTTCAAGCAAGACGTCAAGATTCTGATTCAGGTCGAAGCCGCTAAAGCAGAGTAAGCGTCGCTCACTAACCCAGTTAGCGCGCCCCGACTGACACATCACGCAGTTCGGGTATTGCGGGCCACGGATGGCCTGCCACCAGCAATGCAGCACTGCCATCAATCGCTGCAATCAACCCTGGATTCAACCTTCCCGTCTGACGCTACCTACCCACAGGTGCATGCGCTCAGCTTAAATTCACGCTCGGATCATTGCGCTTGCGTCCAGTAACTCATACCGGAGCAAGACGCTGCTGAATGCGAACAACAATTGCGCGCCACTCCAGAGGCACGACATCTACCTTTGGCGCTGCGACCAAGACGGTTTGGATTCCGGCTATGGCAACGGCAATAACGCCGGACAGGCAGGACTCACGTACTTTCGCGGGTACTTCCGCGGCTTGCACACTACAGACAATCAGCCATCGCCTAATTTACCGGCGGCGACAAATCGAGCAGATTCCGTCCAGGCTTGGGTTGTCGCAAAAATGAGGCATGGGTAGCAGAAATTCAGCCGTCAAACGACATAAGCTAGCGGGAGTTAACTTATTTCCACTCGGCATGCTGGCAGGCCAGTTGTTAGGTTTGAACTTGGTACGCGACACGCCAGTCGACAACATCCGTTGATTGATGAGTTTGTTGAGTGAATGTCCGGTGAAAGCCCAGTGAGCGCCATGAGTAGCAAGCAACCTAACAGCGCCGATTTGATTGACGCACCAGACTTGGTGAGCACCGCGCGTTCTGGCCGGGTCGTGTGGGATGAGCGCGGTAACAGCCTGTGGGAATGGCAAACCGCGCCGGGCGTATTCAGCCGCGAAATCAGTTCACAACAGTTGGAAGCTCTGGAAGCCAGCGACCTGAAGGTGGTCGATGCCGAGCACCTCAGTGTGCGTCCGCTGACCGGGCGCCTACATACCGGTCAAAGACCGTCTCAAAAGCGCGCAAACGGCGGTACTAAAACCAACCTCAAACGCGCCATCGAGAAGTTGCTGGTCCGGCTGGGCCTGCCTGCATAGCAGCACCGGCTAAGACGAATACGAACGTATCGAGCTACGTTGTTTAGCTCGCCCGTCGCTGTAAATGCACGCCGCCGACATCGATACCGGGCTGATAAGCCACGGTGTAATCGTCAAATGCGGTCAATGCCACAGTGAGATCAGCCTCTTCCGGCAATTCATAAGCATCGATGCCACAGCGCGCCATGCAAAACAATTGATCGCGCTGCACCTTGCCCATCGCACGCAACTCCCCGGTGAAGCCATAACGACGCCGCAGAATGTGCGCCTGGCTGTAGCCACGACCTTCACCGATGCCGCCGAATTGCAATGCAATCAATGCCAGCTTGCTGGCGTCTTGCGCGAGCGCTTCGACTTTATCGGCGGGCGCCAACTTCACGCCCAATTTCTTACCCGAGGCCAGCAATAGCGCGCGTTCTGCCTGCCACTGCGTCAGCGAGACGATGATTGCTGGCGCATTGGCATCTTCTTCGACGTAGCGCCATGCATCGGCGACAATCTCACGCTGCTTGATTAGTTTGCGCATACGCACCCGCCTTGAATGGAGCCAACCCTAAGCGCCGCACGGTATCGACAAAACGTTCGCCCTCTTGGCGCAGGTCCAGATACACACGGAACAAACGCTCCAGCACATCCGGAATTTCTTCTTGGCGGAACGAGCGACCAATCACATCACCCAGATCGGCGTCTTTACCGTTAGGCGAACCGCCAATCGTCACTTGGTACCACTCTTCGCCGCTCTTATCGACGCCGAGAATACCGATATGGCCGACGTGATGATGGCCGCAGGCGTTCATACAGCCGGACATCTTCAGTTGAATCTCACCGAGGTCGTACAGGTAGTCGAGATCATCGAAGCGCTCGTTGATCAGGTCCACCACGGTGTAGGTGCGCGCATTAGCCAGCGAGCACAAATCCAGACCCGGGCAAGCAATCATGTCGGTGAGCGTACCGATGTTGGCGGTGGCCACGTCGATGGCGACCAGTTTCTGCCAGAGCTCGAACAAATCCTGCTGTGGCACGTCGGCAAATATCAAATTCTGGTCGTGCGTAGCGCGCGCTTCGCCGAAGGAATACTTATCGGCCAGATCCGCCACTACGTCGAGTTGTGCATCCGTAATGTCGCCCGGCGGACGCTTTACTGACTTCAACGACAGGAACACAGCGCGATAACCCGGTACCTTGTGCGGACGTGTGTTTTGCTGATACCAGCGACGGAAGTCATTGCCCTTGCCGGTAGTGACATCGACATCACTCAAGGTTTGATATGCAGGCGGCGCAAAGAAACCTTTCACGCGCGCGATCTCCGTTTCACTCAAGGAGGGCGCGTAAGCACGTGACGCCTGCCAATCGGCATCCACCAACTCGCGGAACTTGTCGATGCCCAGTGCCTTGACCAGCACCTTGATACGCGC
>JANMSB010000088.1:0-18215 GCA_031388915.1 Pseudomonadota bacterium
TCAATGGCTGCAGTGCGACGGCCCTGAGACCCTTCAAAGGTATAACGCCGGAAGGCAGCACCGGCATTCAAGGTCATGGAGTCGGCAAATTTCCACGCGAAGTCGAGCTTGCCAGTGTCGTAGGTGTTGACGGTCTTGTACTTGAATATACGAATGGTCGACAGTCCTTTCACCGTGCCCCAGTTGCTCACATTGGCGGGGTCAAAGCCCAGCTGCATAATCGGCATATCACCGCCAGATCGCTCGTCATAAATAAAGCCGTCACGATCAACCGCATTGAACTCAATCAACAGACCGGTGCTATTGAAGCTGGAGCGTGATGTGCCCACCAAGGCGTGCATGGTCAACGTATCAGTCAGCGTCTGATCAAAATTCAGCGACACCTGCGAGAAAGTGGTCTTGCTGTCGGAACCGTCTGCCGCATTGCGCCAGTCCACATTGTCGATGGCCATGTAATTGGCATAACTCTGGCCATCCGGGCCGGTCAGCACCGAGGCATCGCGCAATTGCATGTTGGGACGACCAACTAACTCTGCCCATCCGCCGATGTTCCTGCCACCGCTCGGGATGTAACCCACCGAAGTCGGTGCGTTGTAGTAGTCGTACGGATTCAAGTTGAACGGGTTGTAGCTATCGGTGGTGCCCGGCACAAATGAGGTGCCGTAGATGGACTGCCCGCAGTCCGCCACTGCCGACTGAACGCAACGTGCATAGAGACTCGCCGACGCCGCCTGCGCCGCCGTGAAGGAATTAGTCCCAGTCGCCGCGCTCAAGTTGTACCCATTCCGGTTGCCGCCCACCGGTGTCAGCTCGTATGCAACTTCCGTGTTCTTGTAATAGCCATACAGGGTATCCAGCTTCAGTTCGGTCCTGTCACTGGGCTTCCATTGGATGGTATTGGTCAGCCCCAACCGATCGTACTTCATGTCACGATGACTTAGCGTGGGCAAGGTCGGGAAGATGGTCAGAGGAGATATCTGTGCATAGGCCGCCGGGTCTGATCCACAGCCGACAATCGCTGCGGACGGTGCTACGTTGGCACAGTTACCAACGCCACCAGCATTGGTCCCCACAAAGCCAGTGGGTCTGGCAAAACCGAAAACACCTGATGGAGTGCCCGACTGTGTAATACCCGCATGCTGCGAATTACGATAGGTGTATTCAAACTGACCGACATTGCGGTTGTAGCGATCCACGACGGAATCGCGCTTGCTGTAAGCCGCCGAGAACAACACCCCCAGCGTGTTATCCATGAAGCTGTCAGAAATCAATGCAGCCAGACGCGGGTTGGTCGACGATCCATTCTCGAAATAGGCACCTTCAGCGGACAGGGTCGCGACCGGTTTGCCGTAAGCCAGGGGTCGTCCAGTGGTGAGCGCCACCGTGGCGCCCAACGACCCTTCATCGGTGGATGCTGAGGCGGACTTCTGCACTTTCAGGGAACTGAACAGTTCCGAGGCAAAAATGTTGAAGTCAAAGCCGCGTGTGCGGTTGGGGCCACCATCTGAGTTGCCGCCACCGGAAGTGGCCAGTACGTCCATGCCGTTGACGGTAGTGGAAGTGAAATCCGGACCCAGCCCACGCACGCTGATTTTTTGGCCTTCGCCATTATCGGCCCGGTCCAGCGAGATGCCGGGCAGGCGTTGAATTGCCTCGGCCAAATTACTGTCGGGGAAATCGGCGATGTCTTCCGCGTTGATTTCATCCACCATGACGCTGGCAGTGCGCTTGGTTTCAAGCCCGCTGGCCAGCGCTGCGCGATAGCCGGTCACGATCACCTCTTCCAGTGCTGTGTCGGCCGGGGCTGGTGCAGTTTGGGCGAGCACTATGGGTGAGCCCAGTGCCATTACCCCAAACAGGCTTAGGGCACGGCGCAATGACGGCATTGCTCCGACATGTTGCTTCGCAGTTCGCTCAAACATTAGATCTTCCCCCATCTTTATTGAATTATCTGCCAGCAACCCCACCCCGTTAAAAAATGACACCGGTATCAAATCCACCAGAAATCTTGCTTTAGGCGAAATCAACCAGCCACTTTTCAAAAGCCAATCTAGAGAAATTATTGCGTTCTCAAGCCTAAATCCGCAGTGATGAGGCTTAAGAAGATGTCGGAATCGAGGTTGCCAGGACGCGCTGTAATTTATGACACCGGTGACATGTTACACGCAGAGTTTAAAAGTTCGCAACAGCAAAACCGAAAATCACCACTACACGCGATGAGCGCGCCTGAGTTGCCCCGTCCCGCACAATAGATTGCCCTGACAGCAAAACCACTCGCCTACAAGATCGGTAAACCAACCAATAGTCCGGGGAAATAGCGATCTATGCAGTCGGGGACTGACGCTTTCCCTGACAGCAAAGCAGCAAACCTCCGCGCATCGTCCTGACATGCGCAAATTCATTATTCGTTCCGCACGGCATACGAATTATGTCGGTTTGGGGTGATGAGTTACTGCGCGCCGAAGCCGGCGATCCTGATGCGGAGCGCAGCGCTGGCGAGTTGATCCGCAAGATTGCAGAGTACTTGCGCAGCATCCAGGAACCACTCGCGGCCGCACACCAGTGATCAGATTGATCACCTGCAAAGGCTACTTCGCAGGTGAAGCTGCTCCGGGGAACTTGGTGAACATGGCGGCCACCACTGCATTGATATGCGCCTCGGCCTTCTCGCCGGTGAGACCACTGAGGTCCTTTTCGACTTCCGCGTGCCATAGGGGCTCACGGGTTTTCGCGTCAAACATATCCACGGCAATCCGGCCTTCGCGATACGTGTAAATGCCATCAGTCGCCCAATTCATCGACCCCATCCAGCCCGGATGCCACCAGCCCCAACCAACGCCAACGCGCATCGGGTACCTGTCGTCAGATTCCAGTGTTTGCCGGCTACCAATAGCAACCGTAACGAAACAATCGGGTGCCGCGCCCTCGGCGGCCGACCGTAGTCCCTGCTTGGTTAGATTGGCATTTACCGCAGCTCGTAACCGCTGGTAGTTGAGTGGATTGTTAAACGCCGGACCACCCGCCGGCGCGACATCACCCGACTGTTCCCACGCATAGGTGTGGTAGTTGGCAATGTTGGCGCGTGAATCGTAGTCATGCCGCACGTGTGGAGTGGTGCACGCGCCCAGCGTCAGCATAGCCGTGAACAATAGAGACAGAACGATATTGCGTTTAGTGAACACGACACACCCCCCACGCCAACATGGGCCAAGCATAGCGCTTGTAAGCTCTGTGTGGCTTAGGTTTAGTCCATGATTCAAGCTGAGAAGTTCGCGAAGATTGTTTAAGCCGTTACCGAACGCGGACGGTGCCCTGTCCGCGTTCATCGGCACGCTCACTTTCGGCCGCGCGGCGGACCTTTGCTGAATATTTTCTTGGCGCCCCGACCCGCACCCGCGCCCGCACGCGGTGGGCCACGTTCAGCCAGCCCCATAGTGTGGCGCGGTCGTTCCTCGGCGCGATCAAACCGCTTGCTGCGGTCAGCAGGACGAGCGCTCTTGGCCGGATAGCTACTGTTCTCGGTGCGCTGCTCGGTAGCACCGGGCCGCTGCAATGAAATGCGTAGCTCTTGTCCAGCCACCCACACTTTCTTCAGATGCTGCAACACCTCCTTGGGCATAGCTTCGGGCAGATCGACCAAGCTATAGGTATCGAAGATTTCGATGCGACCAATGTGCTTGCTGTCGATGCCCGCTTCGTTGGCAATGGCGCCGACAATGTTGCCGGGTTTGACCTGATGCTCGCTACCCACCGCGACGCGATAGGTCTCCATAGCTACCTCACTCTCGCCACGCGGACGTTTGCTGGGCGCAGCATCGCGGCTGGCGCGCGGCGCGGCTGCGGATTCAAAACCCGGTTCAACGCTGGGCTCAAAGCGCTTAATGCGTGATTCAGATCTTTGCTCACGTGCGGGAGCCGGGGCTTGCTCGGCATGAAACTCCTTTTTCTTGAACTCACGCTTTTCCGGGCGTGGACGCTCTCCTTCTGGCGCTGACATCGAAGGTTCGCGGGGCGCACGTACTGGTGCCGAGCGTTCCTGATCGCGATCATTACGACCTTCAAATCGTCCTTCAAAACGTGGTTCAAACTTGGCCTCAAAGCGCGGCGCAGCTTCACGTGGTTTGCTGGCACGCGGTGCGCTGCGGTCGCCAAAGCGCTCGCGCGGACCCACGTGTAGCAACAACGGCGACTTGCCCTGCGCCATCTTGGCCAGCGCCGCAGCAATTTCGATGGCGGGAATATTTTTTTCCTGCTCGAACTGCTCGATGACTTCGCGGAACAACTCCAGCTCGCCATTCTCGATGGTTTCGGTAATGCGTGATTTAAACTTGTTGATGCGCTGATTGTTGACGTCTTCCACCGTCGGCATTTGCATATGCTCGATGGGCTGGCGCGTGGCGCGTTCGATGGCAGCTAGCATGCGCTGCTCACGTGGCGACACGAACAGAATGGCCTCACCGTTGCGACCGGCACGACCGGTACGGCCAATGCGATGCACGTACGATTCGATGTCGAGAGGAATATCAAAGTTAACAACGTGGCTGATGCGCTCCACATTCAAGCCGCGTGCTGCCACATCGGTGGCCACCAAAATATCCAATTGGCCATCGCGCAGACGCTGTACGGTGCGTTCGCGCTGCTGCTGTGGCACATCGCCATTCAACGGCGCCACAGCATAGCCACGCGCCTCGAGCTTTGAGGCGAGTTCTTCAGTGCTGATCTTGGTACGCGCAAAGATGATCATCGCATCGAAGCTTTCCACTTCGAGCATGCGAGTCAACGCATCGAGTTTATGCAGGCCACTGACCATCCAGTAGCGCTGCCGGATATTGGTCGCGGTGGTGGTCTTGCTGCGAATTAGGATTTCCGCAGGATCTTTCAAGTAGGTCTGTGCAATGCGTTTGATTTGCGCCGGCATGGTGGCCGAGAACAACGCCACCTGACGCTCCTTGGGCATTTGCTGCAGGATCCACTCCACATCTTCCAAGAAGCCCATGTTGAGCATTTCATCGGCTTCATCCAGCACCACCATGCTGACCGTGCTGAGGTTCAGTGTGCCGCGCTTCAGGTGATCCATCACTCGGCCCGGCGTGCCCACCACCACATGCGCGCCACGCTTCAGTGCGCTTAGCTGCGGTTGATAGGCTTGCCCGCCGTAAATCGGCAACACGTGAAAGCCGCGCATATGCGACGCATATTTTTGAAACGCCTCAGCCACTTGAATGGCCAACTCGCGCGTTGGCGCCAGCACCAATGCCTGCACCGCCCGATTGCTTACGTCGATACGTGACAACACGGGTAGTGCAAATGCCGCCGTCTTGCCGGTGCCGGTTTGCGCCTGACCGAGCACATCGCGGCCGGTCAACAGCGTGGGAATGGTTTCGGCCTGAATCGGCGAAGGGCTCTCGTAGCCGACATCTTCCAACGCCTTGAGCAGGGCGTCAGGCAGATTCAGGTCACGAAAGGTGATTTGTGCGGGGGATTCTTCTGGAACAGACATAACAGCCTCAAATCTCCCCGATAGCCGGGGGACAGGGAAAAGGGGGCGACTTCTACGCTGTTGAGCGCCGAAAGTCACGCATTGATTGCCATCGCGGCGGTTGCCGGCGCGCGGTAATAGACGATGGCAATCATAACGTGAGCCGCTATCAGTTGGACTCCCAATCGCCAGCCGGGGATCGTTGCCACAATGACATGATTTGGAATACAGCCATGAGCATCAAGCAACTCGAGCAAACCCTACAACTCGCCTGGAATCGGCAACCGGCGGCAGAAAAACTCATTGCCAAGGTATTGGCTGGGCTGGCGGCGATTGCGGCCGGCAACAGCGGCGTTCAATAGGCAGTAGGCGCTTTGGTTAATCCCCTCCAAATGGCAGCCTAGGAATGCGCGATCCGGGCCGGCGCGGCCACCAACTTAGGTACGCTGCATCACGCCGTGCTGCCAACGCCCAGTAGCACCAGCACACCCATCACCGCAAAAATGATGGCGCAGGTGATATGAATTTTGCGCACCGGGATGCGCTGCGTGAGCCATTCGCCAAACAACACCACCGGCACATTAGCCAGCATCATGCCCAGCGTGGTACCCATCACAACCCACAACAACGATTGATACTGTGCTGCCAACGCCACCGTCGCAACTTGAGTTTTGTCGCCCATCTCGGCCAGAAAAAACGCCACCACTGTGGCTGCAAATACACCCAGTTGACTACGCGCCGGCGAATCATCGTCGAGCTTGTCGGGAATCAACATCCACAACGCCATGCCGATGAACGACAGTCCCAGCAGCCACCGCAAAATGTCGGCACTCACCACACTGGCCACCCAAGCACCAATGGCGCCAGCAAAAGCGTGATTGGCCAGCGTCGCGACCAAGATACCCAGCACAATGGGAATGGGTTTACGGAACTGTGTCGTCAGTAGCAACGCCAGCAGTTGGGTTTTGTCGCCCATTTCAGCCAGCGCCACGATACCGGTGGAGACCAAGAAGGGGTGCATTAGGGAAATCGGTAGTGAGCTATTAAGAGCGGCTGCAACACCGCAACGCAAGCGTGCTCGCCATCAACCATTCTGCTGACTCGGCGGTGCCGTCGAGTCGCGAACGATCAGTTCAGTGCGCATGACTTCGACACGCCGTTCCTGGCGCTTGCCGTGCGCGCGTTCGGCGATGAAGTTGACCAGCACTTCCACTGCCATTTCCGCCATGGCTTTGATCGGCTGACGCACTGTGGTGAGGCTTGGCCAGACGCGCCGCGCGGTCGGCACATCATCGAAGCCCACTACCGACAACTGTGCAGGCACCTGGATGCCTAAGTCATGCGCCACATGCAGCACGCCCGCCGCCATCTCGTCATTGGCGGCAAAAATTGCCGTGGGCAATGGCCGCCGCGTCAGCAACACCCGCGCACATTCCATGCCCGAATCAAAGGAAAACGTGCCTTGCACGATCAGCTGCGGATCGGGCTCGAGACCCTGCTCACGATGCGCCTGCAAAAATCCTTCGGTGCGCGTTTGCGCCGCCAAATGCGCCGGATGCCCTTGAATAAAGGCGATGCGCCGGTGCCCAAGATTGAGCAAGTAAGACGTCACCTCATCAGCGCCGCGCTGGTCGTCGGCACGCACGATGGGTCCGCGATGTTGCGTGTCGATTGAACCAATGCACACATAATCGACTTCCTTGCTGTCCAGCACATCTAGCAAGCGACTGGAGTCGCTCAGCGGTGGCGTCAACACCAATCCTGCCGGCCGACGTTCGCGTATCAGCGCCAGCAGGTCATCCACCAAGGTGTCGCCGTCGTAGGCACAGGGGTGCAGCAACACGCTGTAACCCAATTGCTTGCATGCCCGCAACGCACCGTCTTGAATGCCCATCAAGTAACTGGCGCTGGGATTATCGTAAGTGAGTGCAATCAAATACGCTTTGCGGCCCGCCAAATTGCGCGCCGAAAAATTTGGCCGGTAGTCGAGCTCAGCCACAGCTTGTTGCACGCGACGCGCCACCTCTTCGCGCACATTGGGTTCGCGATTCACAACGCGCGACACGGTCTTGATCGATACGCCGGCGCGTTCCGCCACATCATGAATCGTGGCGACGCCGGACCGGCCGATACGGCTCTTGGTCGCCGTCGGTGCGCTGATGACCGTTGGTGAATTATCGTCTTTGATAGGCATAAGGAATCATCTTGAACCGGTCACCTTGAATAGGCCTGGGCTATCGTCAACTCGCCGCGAACACGTAGATCCCGCGACGAGCCCCCCACCGCAACTTCATACTTGCCCGGCGTGGTCTGCCACGACTCGCTATAACTGTCGTAGTGCGAAAGCGCGCGCTCATCCAACTGTAGCGTGATCGTGCGAGTCTCACCCGGCGACACCTCCACACGTTCAAACCCCTTTAATTCGCGCACCGGGCAAACCTCGCGACATTGACGATCCGCTACATACAGTTGCGCCACTTCGACGCCGGCGCGTCGACCAATGTTCTTTATATCGACACTGACGGTAAAGCGTTGCCCGGACTGCACCGACGCTGGCAGGCGTAGATTACTGTATTCAAACTGCGTATAGGACAGCCCATGACCAAAGGCAAACAACGGCTCGACCTGTTTCTTATCGTAGTAGCGATAGCCCATAAAAACACTTTCGTCGTAGTTGGCGTCGCGAAACCCTGGATAAAACAGATATGAAGGTGAATCCTGCACGCGCTTGGGAAAACTCACCGGCAACTTGCCCGAGGGATTGGTCTTGCCGAACAACACATCGGCGACGGCCAAGGCACCTTCTTGACCCGGCAACCACGCTTCGACAATAGCCGGCACTTGCTCCACCCACGGCATAGCCACCGGACCGCCATTGTTGAGCACCACCACAGTGCGTGGATTGGCTGCGGCAACCGCCTGTACCAAGGCATCCTGCTCACCATACAAACCCAAGCCGTTGCGATCACGTCCTTCAGATTCCGCCGTGGTGCCCGAGCCAACAAACACGACCGCCACATCGGCACTACGCGCCGCCTGCACCGCCGCGTCAAGGCTCCCCGTTGGCAAGCGCACCGCGAGACGGAAATGCTGGATGCGATAGCCATTGCCCGAATAATCCACACTGATGGGATAGGCACGCCCCGCCACCAAATGCACCCGCACGCGACGCATTGCAGTGGGGAAGAAACCCGAGGAGGCGTCATAGATAGTCGTCATGCCCGCATGTAGCAGCGCCCGCCCATCCAACTTGAGCGTTGCCCGCGCCACCGCATCGGGCAAGGTCAACGTACTGCCGCCGATCACACGGATGTGTTCGTATTCGAATTCATACTCGCCCGTCACGCGCGGCCAGTAATACCCTTGCCAGCGTACCGACATTTGGTTATTGCCCAACAGATTGACATCATTGGCCATCAACATGGCGCCGATAGTTCGATCTACGCGCGTCTTCAACGGCTTACCGGCAAAGTTGGCATTGGCGTAGTAACTCGCCGCCAAGCCTTGAGCGCGGCGTTCGCGAGTGGGGCTCAAATCGCGACCGTCAATCGCCGGCGTGTAGCGCTCATTGTCTACGCCCTGTTCATAGGTGATAGCGGCGGCATTGCCTACCAACGCCTCGATGGCATCGAGCGGCGAGACGATATTGGCCGGCAGCACTTGCGCACTGCCGCCGCCCTGGATCACCGCTGCATCGGCATTGGGGCCGATCACGGCAATCTTGCGCACCTTACTGAGCTCCAACGGCAACACCTGGTCATGGTTCTTGAGCAGGGTAATTCCCTGAGCGGCGGCAGCCCGCGCCAACTCGCGATGCGTGGTGGTTGACGCCGGGCCTTTGGGCTTGGGATCGCCATTCACATCTGCATCTAGGGCGCCAACCCGCGCACTCAAGCGCAACATGCGCCGCGCCGCATCGTCTATCGCAGTGACCGGCACCTGAAACAGTTGCGTCGCGGTGAGCAAGGCATCGCCGAAGTGATGCGCGGGACCCGGCATTTCCAGATCCAACCCGGTTGCCACCGCGTAAGTCGAATGCGTACCGCCCCAGTCGGACATCACCACACCATCGAAGCCCCAACGCTGCTTCAAGGTTTGCCGCACCAGCGGCTGATGCTCCGACATATAGATGCCGTTCAAGCGGTTGTAAGCAGTCATGACGGTCCATGGCTGCGCCTCGCGCACCACCCTCTCGAACGGCGCCAAGTACAGTTCGTTCAGCGCACGCGCATCGATATTCGAGCTGCCGCGATTGCGTTCGGTTTCTTGCTCATTGCCGACAAAGTGTTTGGCGGACACCGCCACCCCGACGCTTTGCACGCCGCGCACGAAGCCCACGCCGAGCTTGCCGACCAACAGGGGATCTTCCCCATAGGTTTCGAAATTGCGGCCGGCTAACGGCGAACGCACCAGATTCAAGTTGGGCCCCAGCAGCACATGACCACCCATCGACCGAGTTTCCTCGCCGATGGCCGCGCCCACCTGTTGCGCCAGTTGCGGATTCCAACTCGATGCCAGCGCAATGCCTGCCGGAAACGCCGTTGCTTCATCGCCATCGTTGGAGCGCACCCCATTTGGGCCATCGACGAAATGCATGCCGCGGATGCCGAGGCGCTCAATCGGCATGGTCGCGAAGCCGCTGGCGCCCGACAGCAAATACACCTTTTCCTGAAAATGTAACTGCGATAGCAAGGACTCAAGGCGGGCTTCATCGACCTCGGTGGTGGCTACCCCCTTGGCAACCACCGCAGCACCGCAAACACTTGCTCCCAACAACACCGAAAGCGTCAGACAACGCCGCAAACTATTACGCATAATCGAGACGACCTAAGTAACACCACCAACCAAACACCGCGATCCACACATAGCACAGCGCCGGCACAAACAACGCAAAGGACAACCCAAACTGATCGGCAGTAACACCGGTTATCAGCGGCACGATAGCGCCACCGACAATGGCCAGACACAACAAGGCGGAGCCCTGCGGCGTGCGTGCACCCAAGCCTTCAATCGACAGCGTGAAGATGGTCGGAAACATGATGGAGTTGCACAGACCAACGGCAATGGCGGCATAGGCGGCCAGCGCGCCCACTGACAGCGCCGATAGCGATGCCAGGCCCGCCGCGCCCAAGGCACAAGCCGCCAACACCACGCCCGCCGGCACCTTGCGCATCACCACTGAACCAATCAAACGGCCCACCATCGCGCCACCCCAATAAAAAGCCACCATGCGCCCCGCCGCTGCGGCAGCCAAGCCCAAGGTGTGTTGTTCCATCAAGTAGTTCACCAGCAAGCTGCCGATGGACACCTCGGCGCCCACATACAAAAAGATCGACAACGCGCCCAGCCCCGAACGCGGCCGCTTAAGCAACGCAAACGTGGAACGTCCTAACGAAACTTCAGACGAAGCCGCCGCTTCACCACCCAGGCGGGCATGCCAAAACGCTACGAACACCGCCGACATGGCCGCGAGGCCAATGGCGATATACAGGAACGGCAGTTTGAGATTCTCGCCACTGGCCGGCGCGGCGGCATCTTCAAGCGTGGTCATGCTGCCGAGAATCAGCCACGCGCCGAAGAAGGGTCCGATGAAGGTACCCAGCGCATTGAATGCCTGCGCCAAATTCAAACGACTATGCGAAGTTTCGCGGGTACCCAGAATGGCGATCAATGGATTGGCCGCCACTTGCAACACCGTAATGCCGGCTGCCATGACGAACAACGCGAACAGAAAGAACGCGTATTGCCCCGATGACGAAGCGGGAATGAATAACAGGCAGCCCGCCGTCATGGTGGCCAAGCCGATCACGATGCCGCGCACATAGCCAACCCGGGCGATCAAGGTACCCGCCGGCACCGAGACAATGAAGTACGCCAGAAAAAAACAAAACTGCGTCAGCATGACCTCCGCGTAGCTCAAGGTGAACAACGCCTTGAGGCGCGGAATCAAGGTATCCACCAGCACAGTGGCGAACCCCCAACAAAAGAATAAGCCCACCACAAAGGGGCGCAGGCGTGAGGTTGCAACATCGTTGCTGCCCGCCTGGGCGTCGACTGAAGCGGAGAGCGTTGAAACCACGGCGAGTCCCCTGAAAAACCAGCTGAAGGCGTATCTGATTAACCCGTCATTTCGAGCCCTTCGGAGGCCGGAGGTCATCCCTGTGGGACGGGCTCAAGATACACTCCGCGAGAAAGCTTTCTGTGTCGAGATTTCTCCCTTCGGTCGAAATGACAGAAGGTTTCCTAAGCACCCATCTGACGGTTATTTAGCGCGAATATCAACAATCATACACGGGGATTTGACACCGTTATTAACGATCATGGAGTGCGCCGCTTACTTGCGCTTCAGTGCCTGCGCCAACGCATCGGCCATCAAGCCACTGCCGACGCTGGCCACCGGCTCGGGTGCTCGCTGCGGCTTGCGCGCTTGATCACGCTGGCCGTTTTGAGTGCGGTCATTGCGCAAGGAAGTTGGCCGCGCACCAGCGTCACCGGCGGGCAGACGCGGTGCACTATCGTCAAGACGCATAGTGAGTGCGATGCGCTTGCGCGCAGCATCCACCTCCAACACCTTGACCTTGACCACATCGCCCGCTTTCACCACTTCGCGCGGGTCCTTGATGAACTTGTTCGACATCATGGAGATATGCACCAAGCCGTCTTGGTGTACGCCGATATCCACGAACGCACCGAAGTTAGTGACATTGGTGATGACGCCTTCCAGCACCATCTCGGGTTTGAGATCGGAGATCGCTTCCACGCCCTCTTTGAACTCCGCAGTCTTGAACTCAGGGCGCGGATCGCGACCGGGTTTTTCCAGCTCTTTAAGAATGTCGCGCACCGTCGGTAAACCAAACTTGTCATCGGTGTACTTCGCGGCGTTCACGGCCTTGAGCACGCTGGCATCACCCATGACTTGCTTCATGGGCTTTTGCAAGTCGGCAAGCATGCGTTCAACCACCGGATACGCTTCCGGGTGTACCGACGACGCATCCAGCGGATTGTCGCCATCTACTACGCGCAGGAAGCCGGCTGCTTGTTCGAATGTCTTAGCGCCCAGGCGCGGTACTTTCAACAGCTCCGCGCGCGATTTGAATGCGCCGTTTTGATTGCGAAAATTCACCACGTTTTCGGCAATGGCCGCCGACAAACCCGAGATGCGCGCCAGCAGCGCCGGCGATGCCGTATTCACATCCACGCCCACGGCATTCACGCAGTCTTCCACCACCGCATCGAGCGAGCGGGCCAACTTGGTTTGACTGACATCGTGCTGATACTGACCCACGCCAATCGACTTGGGATCGATCTTCACCAATTCAGCCAGTGGATCTTGTAAGCGACGCGCAATGGATACTGCACCGCGCAGGCTGACATCCAGCGCCGGCAATTCTTTGGAAGCCAGCTCTGATGCCGAGTACACCGATGCGCCCGCTTCGGACACCACCAGTTTGGTCAGCTTCAAATCCGGCAGCTTCTTGATTAGCTCAGCGGCGAGTTTGTCGGTTTCGCGCGAGGCCGTGCCGTTGCCGATGCTGATCAAACTGACCTTGTGCTTGATGATCAACAACGCCAGCGCATGCAGCGCGCCATCCCAATCATTGCGCGGTTGATGCGGATACACGGTGTTGGTGTCGAGCACCTTGCTGGTGCTATCTACTACCGCCACTTTCACGCCCGTGCGAATGCCAGGGTCGAGGCCCATGGTGACATGTTGTCCCGCCGGCGCGGCCAACAACAAGTCGTGCAAATTACGGGCGAACACGCGAATCGCTTCTTCTTCAGCAGCTTCACGCAAGCTGGTAAACAGCTCACTTTCGATTTGCCACGACACCTTCACCTGCCACGTCCAACGCACGGTTTGCGCTAGCCAAACATCGGCGGCGCGACCTTGATCGGTAATACTGAAACGTGCGGCGATTTTGCGTTCGCAGGCATGTACCTGACCGGGTTTGGCGTCGTCGGCCAGTTCCTCCGGCAACTTCAGTGCCAAACGCAATATCTCTTCGGTACGGCCACGAAACAATGCCAGCGCACGATGCGACGGAATATCTTTAAGCGCCTCGCTGTAATCGAAATAGTCGCGAAATTTAGCGCCTTCGGTTTCCTTACCTTCCGCCAGCTTGGACACCATCACACCGTTTTGCTGCAGGTGCTCGCGCAGGTTGCCGAGCAAGGTGGCATCTTCGGCAAATTGCTCCATCAGAATCTGACGCGCACCTTCCAACGCTGCTTTCACCTCCGGCACGCCGGGGTTCTTGTCGCCCAGGTCGTTGGTGAATTCGGGTTTCAAATACTTGGTCGCTTCTGTCTCCGGGCTAAGCGTTGGATCGGCCAACAAGCTGCTTGCTAGTACGTCCAACCCGGCTTCGCGCGCTATCTGCGCCTTAGTGCGACGCTTAGGTTTGTAGGGCAGATACAAGTCTTCAAGTGTTTGTTTGGTTTCGGCAGACTCGATACTGGCTTTTAGCTCGGGCGTGAGTTTGTCTTGTTCTTCAATGCTTTTGAGGATGGCAGTACGCCGCTCTTCCAGCTCGCGCAGGTACAACAAGCGCTCCTGCAAGTTGCGTAACTGCGTGTCATCCAAGCCATCGGTCACTTCCTTGCGATAACGCGCGATGAACGGCACGGTCGCACCTTCATCCAACAATCCCACTGCGGCCACCACCTGCGCAGGTTTACAGGATAACTCTTTGGCGATACGCGCTTCGATCGAGGGCAGCATGACAACTCGGAAGATAGGTTGTGGGGGCGCGCACTATGCAGAAAGCATAGGTCGCCAACAAGACTTGTAATCCCGGAAAAATCCACCCGTAGCGGCCGGTTTAAAACCGGCCACCCTTTAACGCCACCCATCGACGCATGACAGGCGGGTTTCAAACCCGCCACTACATACAGAATCATGTAGGGGCTGGTTTATAACCTGCCCTCTTGGATTTACAGCCCCTTACCGAACATTGGCTGGATTCTCCGCATCCAATGCCCACTGTAAGGGGTTGCTGGCAATGTATTCCCGAACCCGCAACAACTCCGCCTCATTACGGATGACCCGTTCGTAGTAGTTGCGCTGCCACACAGGCGCGCATGGCATCCGACGCAACGAATTAATTGGCCGGGCCGAAAAGGTTTTGAACGCCCGCACAATCTCCGGCAAGCCATGTGTAACGCCCGTAGTGGCCGGTTTCAAACCGGTCACCAGACCCGCTCCCACATCGATCAACTGAATGATGCCATGCACATGATTCGGCATGACCACGAATGAATCCAAGGAGACGTTCGCGTAGTGCCCTGGCAAGCCTGACCAAACTTTCTCGACACACTCCCCCGCATCGCTCACCCTAACCGCACCGTCAACCACCTCGCCCAGCAAGCACATCCTATTGCAGACGCACAGTGTTACGAAATAAAACCCGGGCTGACGGTAGTCATAGTCGCGCAGGCGCAGTTTTTGGCGCCGGATTGGTAGGTTTTCCATGTTCGCAGTCCTTTGCAATATATGCCGACAAATATCTGGCGGGTTTGAAACCCGCCACTACGAGTTGAATCGTGTAGGGGCAGGTTTATAACCTGCCTTCTTGTATGACCTGGAAGGGCGGGTTTGAAAACCCACCCCTACAATCGAATCGCGTAGATACCGGTTTCAAACCGGCCACCGGCAGACCACCGTCAATGCCGCAGGTCGATACGTTTGTCGGTGGGCACACAGTAAATGTCGATGGGGTTACTGCGACCACGCAGCGTCAGCGGCGGTAGCGCCATCATCGGCAGGGAGACCGTGGCTTGCGCATCCAGCGACAACTTCAAGGCATTGGAGAACAACACTTCACCGGCACGTGCCCGCTGACTCAGCCGCGCCGCCACATTCACGGTATCGCCGATCAGGGTGTAATTCATGTATTGCTCGGAACCGATATTGCCGGCAATCACCTCACCTTCGTTGATGCCCACACCCAAGCCCGTTTCTATGCCATAGCGTTGCTGCCAACGCTGCGCCAGTTCGTTGAATTCGCCGAGCATTTCGCGTGCCGCACGTAACGCTCTGGCGCCGCCGTCGGCTTGCGCAATGGGCACGCCGAAACCCACCATCAACGAATCCCCCGCCATGTTGAATACCGTACCATCGTGGCGAAAGGCGGCGGCCGTCAGCGCGGCAAAAAACTCGTTCAACAAATCGAAAACCTGTGCCGGCGCCAGTTGCTCGGCAATGCCGGTGAAGCCGCGCATATCCGCAAACATCACTGCGGCGTGAACCTTTGACCCGGCCGTCAGCGCCGCCATATCGCCATTCAATCTGGCAATGATCTGATCAGCCAATTGCGGTGACACATAACGGCGAAACGCCAGACGCAACTGCTGATGACCCTGTTCGGCAACCTGCATGCGTTGAGTGGTCCAATGCTCAAGAAACTCGCGTTGCTGCAGCAGCATTTGCAGGCGCGCCGAAATTTCGGCGTGCATCGTGGTGCGCACAAACACCGCATCGACACCCATCTCGTAAGCGAACTGGCGCCATTGATCGTTGTCAGCCAGTGCTGCCTGCGGCAGCAGCGCCGTATCGGGGCGTTGGCGTAGTTCCCGGCAAAGCTCCAGGGTTTCTTGCTGGCTGATATGCATGACCAACAGCGGACAGTTGGCCAGATGCGGATACGTCAGCACTTCCGCACGGCTGCCCACAAAAGTTACCTCGTACCCCAGTTGGGCCAACCAACTCTGTATGCGATTGCGCGTAGGTTTGCGCGCCGCCAGAACTAAGCATTGGTTATTCGACATGGTCAGTCATTCTGCGCCAGTTGTTAGTTGCCGATCAGTGGCTTTCTGACGTTGAAGTGTGGCGTCGGCGTGACGTGTGTGCAAGCAGATAACCACCTAAATCCGAGGCGGCTTGAGCGCATGATGAAATGCGCAATCAGGGCGGATCAGTCCTTCACCTGGCAGGACGACTACGGCATGGTGGATAAACGAGTGATCTCTGGTAAGCCCTCGATCCATACTCTACAGCGCTATTGCAACATCCCGCGCGCACCGCCCGCACGCAAGACCCCCACCACCACCCCTTCGATGATGAGCGATTGCTCGCGCATATCCACCTTCAAAGGTTCGAAGTCATCGTTTTCCGGCATCAGCCACACCACAGAGCCTACCTGCTTGTAGCGCTTCACGGTCACGTCTTCGTCCAATCGGGCTACCACCACCTGCCGATTGCGCACCTCAGGCGTGCGATGCACCGCCACCAAATCGCCATCCATGATGCCGATGTTCTTCATGCTCATGCCATGCACCTTGAGCAGGTAGTGCGGCCTGGGCCGGAACAGCTTAGGGTCGATCTGGTAATGCGCCTCGACGTTCTCTTGCGCCAAGATCGGCTTGCCCGCCGCCACCCGGCCAATAAGTGGCAACCCGGTTTCCGCGCGCAACTCATCCTTTAATTGAATGCCCCGCGATGCCCCCGGCAATAAGTCCAGCACCCCCTTACGCGCCATCGCCCGCAAATGCTCCTCCGCCGCATTAGCGGACTTGAACTTGAAAGCCGTGGCAATCTCCGCCCGCGTCGGTGGCATACCCGACTCCCCAATGGAATCCTGGATAAAACGCAGAATCTGCGACTGGCGGGGAGTGAGATCGTCGGACATGGCAACCCCTATGGGTGACAGGCGGAGTGGGTGCCGACTCCTTGGCGATATAAACAGGCTGGCTTTATATACAGTTTTGTTGTGCACCTGGCAACTAGCGTGATGGCTACTGCGCTCGACGATACCAAGCGCAGCAACCGCTCCTGGGATTTTACAAAACCACAATTACCAACCGCTCGTCTTGCCCCAAAGGCCGCCAGTCGGCGCATCAAGCCAGCCCGGTAGCCGATGGATAACGTGCGCAGCCATGGACAACACCAGCAACCACAGCAGCGACCGTATGCATGGGTTCACCCTCATTGAACTTATGATCACCATCGCAATCTTGGCGATCCTGCTGAGTATCGCCGTGCCTTCATTTGTTTCGACCATCCGAAACAACCAGATCACTTCTCAAACCAATGCACTCGTTTCGGCGCTAGCGCTTGCTCGCAGCGAAGCCACCAAGCGAGCCATACGCGTGTCTGTGTGCTCCCGGAACGGCAACGTCTGCGCCAACTCCAACAATTGGAGCGCTGGGTGGCTAGTCATTCGGGACCCAAATGGAAACGGTGTCCTAGATGGCGGAGAAGCCATATTGCAGGTATCCCCCACCGCGCCTCAAGGCATCATCATCGCAGCCGGCGCGAACTTTGTTACCTATGAATCGAGTGGTGAAAATCTCGCTGAAACGGACATCGCGATCAGCAAATCCGGATGCGGCGTTGGAGAGAAACGGCAAGTCACTGTTGAATTCAGTGGCCGCACGTCGCTCGTGAAACAGGACTGCCCATAATGAAATCAATCAGCATCCCGAATCGCCCCACGCACAGACAGAAAGGCGTCACGCTCGTCGAGGTGTTGGTCACCGTGATCATTATATCGGTGGGTTTGCTTGGCGTTGCGGCACTGCACCTGACCAGCCTGCGCAACAGCTACGACTCTAATATTCGCTCGAAGGCTGTGTGGCTGGCGAATGATATTGTGGAACGTATGCGCGCCATTCGGGAGGTTGCACGCGATGGAGATTACGACGTAGCGTTCGGCGGCACACTCGCGGGCGGCACCGTTGCCGGCAACGACGTGAATGCATGGCAAGCCGCCATTAGCGATGCGACGCATGGCTTGCC
>JANMSB010000093.1:0-2514 GCA_031388915.1 Pseudomonadota bacterium
GTTTCGGGGTTGAATGCTGCAAGTGATGACTACTAGCCACCGCAACGCCATGTCCACCTTGTTTGAATTTCAACGTGAGTTCTCCGTGGCGCTGTTACAGCCGGATAGCGCACTGCGCGAGCGGTTAGGCGAGGGCTTTGCTGTCTATCAAAACACGGTGGTCAAAGGGTTGGTAGATGTGCTGCGCGCCAACTATCCCACTGTGGAACGTCTAGTGGGGGCAGAATGGTTTGATGCGGTAGCGCGGTTATTTGCTCGTGAACATCTGCCCAGCGAACCCGCCTTGGCGTTGTATGGCGCGGCATTTCCGAGCTTCACTGAAGCTATAGATAGCGCACGCGAACTGGCCTATTTGCCCGCTGTTGCGCGACTTGATCGTCTATGGACCGAAGCGCATTTCGCCACCGACGCTGCGCCCTTGCAGGCACTTGCTTTGCGAGCGTTGTCGCCGACACAGTTACAGATGCTGCGCTTGCGTATCCATCCGGCAGCGCGCAGCGCGTGGCTGCCGCATTCGGCTGTCACTATCTGGCTGCACAATCGCCCGCCGGCGATGTCGCTTGCTGAACTCGAAGTCAGCGATGACGAAGAGGGCGTATTGATCACTCGTCCCGCCGGCGACATTCGCTCGGCGCTACTGACGCGTGCAGATTATTTGTTTTTGCAGCAACTCGACCAAGGCGTATTACTGGGCGATGCGGCAACCACCGCGCTCGAACAATATCCAGACGCCGACGTGGCCGCCATGTTGGCTAAGTTCATCACCGCTGGCGCATTTGCCGCCGAATGACCTCAAGGAAACGCAATGACCACTACGGCATGGCGCCGACCGTTCAACGCACTCGCTGATCTCGGCGCACGCTGCCTACCGGAAGCATTGCTGTTGCTGGTCGCCCGATTCGGCATCGCTGGCGTGTTCTTGCTGTCCGGCCGCATCAAAGTCGAAGGCTGGTTTACCATCACCGATTCGACGTATTCCCTGTTTGAAACCGAATACCACTTGCCGTTGTTGTCGCCTCACTTCGCGGCGCACGCCGCCACCTATGCCGAACACCTGTTACCGATTCTGCTGGTGCTCGGGTTATTCACGCGCTGCGCCGCACTGGGCTTGTTGGGCATGGCGATGGTGATCCAGGTGTTTGTCTATCCGGATGCCTGGTCTACTCACCTCAGTTGGGCGGCAATTTTGCTGCTGCTGATCGCCAAGGGTGGGGGTTTGGTGTCGTTGGACCGGCTGGTGGGGGTGCGCTAGGCGCTACCGGAATCAAGTTGAATCGCTATACTTCGGCCCCTTGCCTATATGAGAGCCAAGCGATGAACCGGTTATTGATGTCGATGCTGGCAGGCCTGTTTGCCGTAGCGATGGCTTTTTCGGTCACCGCTGCGCTGAATTTGACCTTTGGCGCGGTGGTGGACAATCTCGATCTGCGCAAAAACACCAAGCTGTACGTGCGTGAGTACTGGAGATCGATTCAGGATCAACAGATCAGTTGGTCCGGAGAAGTGTTCGATGTGCAGGGCGGCGCCAAATCACGCGTCAAATTGCTGGTGGCGGATAAATCGCGCCCGCTCTACAAGGGCTACAACATTGTGGTCACCAGCATGGATGTGGAAAAGGCCGCCAAAATGAAAAAGGGCCAGCGGGTGCGTTTCATCGGCGCCCTGCATGATTACAGCGCTAAACGCGCCGGCGCCGTGATCGAAATCGTCGATGCACAGTTGCAATAGCGCGGCCTCAGCAGCTCTGCAAACCGGCGCGTAGCATCAGAGCCGTCATTCTCTAGTTTTTGTTTAAATTCAACGCAAGTACAGCCAATGACCCCCATCGAACTTGAACGTTATTTGCATGAGCACCTACCCTTAACCAAGGCCATGCAGGCCAGTGTAGTGAATCTGAAGCCCGGCGAAGTCACGCTGGGCGCGCCGCTGGCGCCGAATATCAATCATCAGAAGGGGGTATTCGGCGGCAGCGCCGCTACCTTGGCAACGACTGCCGCATGGTCTTTGGTGCAGACCCAACTGGTTACCGCAGAGGTTGCGGGCCAAGTGGTGATTCAGCGCAACACCATGGACTTTGTATTGCCGATGATGGGTACTTTTTTTGCGCGTGCGTTTCTGCCGCACCCTGAAGCGTGGCCGAAGTTTGTGCAAATGCTAAAGCGCCGGGGCCGCGCACGTATTACGGTGTCCGCCGAGCTGTCCTGCGGCGGCCAAGTGTCAGGCCATTTTGAAGGCGAGTTTGTCGCCTTGGATAGCGGGCGCGAGTAGCCGTGGCATATAGCTTCATAGAGTAATGGCGCCTCCCTAAGCGATTTTCCGACGGGCGCTGAAAAAACCGTGGTTTCGGCTTAAGGAAGTGCCGTTCGTTCATAGAGACCACTTAGTTCGAATGGTACTTACTTAAGCCGTACAAGCTCCCTCCCCCGCTTGCGGGGGCTGCTCCAGCGCATCCATGCGCTCGCACCATTTGTGCCTCCTGCACGGCAGAGGGTTGGGGTGGGGGCACTCCGACGC
>JANMSB010000153.1:0-3129 GCA_031388915.1 Pseudomonadota bacterium
GCCCGACCGGCGTACCAATTCACCGCATATTGCATCAACTGCGCTGCCGTGCGCAGCGACAGCTTGCGTTTGATGCGCTGTCGATGCGACTCAACCGTTTTAATGCTGAGATTCAGCGCTTCGGCCGTCTGTCGAGTCGACAGTCCCTTGCCGATCATGTGCAACACCTGCAGCTCGCGATTGCTCAGACTGTCGACGGGATTGGCGGAGGTATACGTACCGCCAGCGGCAAACTTCTCGATCATGCTGTTGCCGACCACTTCGCTGACGTAAATGCCGCCTTCCAACACCCGGCGCAGCGCGACCAGAAATTGATCGCTGGCAGCTTGTTTCATGATGTAGCCATTGGCGCCCGCCGATAACATGCGCTCGGCATAAATGACTTCATCGTGCATGGACAGCACCAGCAAGGGCAGGGTCGGATAGTGGGCGCGCGCGTCCTTCACCAATTCCAGGCCGTCGCCCTGCGCCAACGAGACATCAACGATCACCGCGTCCGGCTTCAACTCGCGGATCATGGATTTGGCTTCGCGAGCAGTTTCTGCTTCGCCGCACACTTCCAGGTCCGATTCCGCCTCCATCAAGCGGCGCAAACCCTGGCGGACGATGGGGTGGTCATCAACGATCATGATGCGCCGACGACGCTCACGCGCGGCACCCAGCCGTTGCTGTGCTCCTGACAGGGATCCCGGTGTCATTGGCTTGCTCCCGATATTCACTGCGACAATCCCCTTGATCGGTCCGGACTCAACACTACAACACCGCTTCGCCCTTACTGGCCCGCGCCGATACCCACTGCGCCGCATAGCGCATCAACTCATTGGTCGAGCGCAAATTCAATTTCTCGCGCATGTGGCGCCGATGGGCATCGACCGTTTTCATCGACAACACCAAACGCTCGGCGATTTCGCGCGTGCTGACTCCGCCACCGATCAACGCGAACACTTCCAATTCGCGCTCGGTCAGCGCCGTCACCGGATCGTCGTTACCGGTGGTCAACTGACCACGCATCGCCTTGGACAACAAGCGCTCGTTCATTTCGTTGCTGACATGCCGCTGCCCTTTCGCGACTTTGCGCAGTGCGGTGACGAAATCGGACTCGGCGGCGCTTTTCATCACGTAAGCGCTAATCCCCATGCGCAGCAGGCGCTCGGCATACAACGCCTCTTCCTGCATCGACAACACCAGGATGCGGATCGCCGGATAATGCTGCCTGACCCAACGCACTAGTTCGATGCCGTCATCACTGCCCAAGGTCAGGTCCAGCACCGCGAGATCCGGCAGCATTTGGGTAATCGCTTGGCGCGCCTGTGCGGAATCGCTGGCTTCGGCCACCAACCGGAATTCGGGCAAGCCCGCCAATAGCTGCTTTAACCCCTCACGTACCAACGGGTGATCGTCAACGATCACAATACGCGCTTCTTGGTCACTCATAGTTGCAAGACTCCGTTCAGCTCGCGAGATTGCAAGCCATCCGCTCGATTAAGACCGGGCAGCCTCTGCAAGGCCCCACCATCAATGCTGTAGTCAGTGCTGCGGTCGAGAAGCAACGCCTTTGCACTTACAGACCCTGCTTTTGTTTGTACCATCGGGCATGTACGCAAACAAGTCAGACTTACCGCCGGATGGATTTCGGTAATAATCGCACCCCAATGGATACACACGTCGAAACACCGCTGCGCGTGCTTGTGCTGGAAGACAATCCCGTCGACGCCGAGCTGATTGAACTGGAGCTGCACCGCAACGGCTTGCAGGCCGACTGCCAGCGCGCGGTCTCGTCCAGCGATTTCCGCAACGCGTTGGCGGTAGGACCGCCCGATTTGGTGCTGGCCGACTATACCCTGCCCGGATTTGACGGCATGAGCGCGCTACACCTGTTGCGCGAGCACTATCCCGATGTACCGTTCATTTTTGTTTCCGGCTCGCTGGGTGAAGAACGCGCCATCGAGGCACTGAAAAGCGGCGCCACCGACTATGTACTCAAGGATCGCTTACAACGCTTGCCGGCGGTGGTCAGGCGCGCCTTGAGCGAGAGCCATGAACGCCACGAACGCCGCCAAGCCGAGCTGGCCTTGGAAGAACAGCGCACTTTGTTGACCGCCATCATCGATAACCTGCCCGAGCACATCTATGCCGTGGATGCGCATTCCCGGCTGACCGTCATCAATCAAGCCATGTTGGCGCGTCTCAAACGGCGCCGTTCGGCCACCATCGGCAAGCGGCTGAGCGAATTGCCCGGTCAGGACCATGCGCGCGACATGGAATTACAAGACGCCATGGTGTTGAACTCGGGTCGTTCGCTGGTCGAGCAGGAACATGCCGTCGAATCTCCGGACAGCTCTATTCACTGGCTGATCAGTTCGCGCATTCCACTACGCGATCACCATGGCGACATGATCGGGGTGGTCTGCACCGAACGCGACATCACCGGTCGCAAGGAACTTGAGCAAGAGATCCTGGATATTTCCAACCGCGAGCAACGCCGGCTCGGCAGCGACTTGCACGACGGCCTAGGCCAGGAACTCACCGGCCTGTCGCTGATGATGAAGGGCTTGGAAGTGCAGATGTCGCGCGAACAATCGGTGTATCTGTCGCAGGTTTCCAAACTCAGCGAATTGATTGCGCGCACCATTCAAAGCACACGGGCGTTGGCGCGCGGCCTAGCGCCGGTGAATCTGGAGCGTGGCGGCATTCGCGAAGCCCTGCGGCAGTTGGCGGCGCGTTGCACGGATACCTACAATCTCACTTGCAGTTTCGACGACAGCCATGCGCAGGCAACAGTGTTGGACGAGGGCTTGGCCACCCATATCTACCGTATCGCCCAGGAAGCCACCACCAATGCCGCGCGGCACGCACGTGCCAAAAACGTGACGATCGAACTGCGCACCACCGCGCGTCGTTTGTATCTGAGCATCAGCGACGATGGCATTGGCCTTAACGCCGGATTGAGCAACGGCAAGCCGGGCATCGGACTCAAAATCATGGAATACCGCGCCCGCACGGTGGGTGGCACCATCAATTTCGAAACGCTGAAGCATGGCACCCGCATCGCGCTGTCCTGTCCCTTGCAACTGCTGCGCAAGCAGCGCAACAAAGCGGAAACGGCGGCAGTGAAGCGCTGACCGCGCC
>JANMSB010000157.1:0-2209 GCA_031388915.1 Pseudomonadota bacterium
CGACTTACGCATGCTTCAGCCCGACATCCACACCGTCGATTCCACCACGCTGCTTGAGCTCGCACAGCGCATCAAGCAATGGGGCGTGGACTTAGGCTTTCAGCAAGTCGGTGTCAGCGACCTGAAACTGCAACAAGACGAGCAACATTTGCACGAGTGGTTGGCCAAGCAGTATCACGGCCAAATGGATTACATGGAAAAACACGGCCGCAAACGCAGTCACCCCGATGAATTGATCCCCGGCACGCTGCGAGTCATTTCGGCGCGCATGGATTATTGGCCAGGCACCGCACGCGCCGCCAAACAAGCGCTGCAAGACCCCACTGCAGGCTATGTGTCGCGCTATGCCTTAGGCCGCGACTATCACAAAGTGTTGCGCACCCGTTTGGCGCAACTTGCCGAGCGCATCAATCAAGAAGCCATGACACATGGCTATCGCGTGTTTGTCGATAGTGGTCCGGTATTGGAAAAAGCCCTGGCGCGTAACGCTGGGCTGGGCTGGATCGGCAAACACACCAACCTCATCAATCGTCATGCGGGCTCTTGGTTTTTTCTGGGCGAGATTCTCACCACCCTGCCCTTGCCGGTGGATGCGCCGGTCGATAATCACTGCGGCACGTGCACTGCCTGTCTGGATGTCTGCCCCACACAAGCCATTGTCGCGCCGTATCAAGTGGATGCACGACGCTGCATTTCGTATCTCACCATCGAACTGCGCGAGTCCATTCCAGTGGAGTTCCGCAAAGCCATTGGCAATCGCATCTACGGCTGCGACGACTGCCAGTTGTTTTGTCCCTGGAACAAATTCGCCACAGCCAGCAATGAAACGGATTTCACCCCACGCAACAAGCTCGACAGCACGCAACTCGTTGAACTGTTCGCGTGGACGGAAGCGGAATTTCTAGAATATACCGCAGGCAGCGCGATCCGGCGTATTGGCTACGCATGCTGGCTACGCAACATTGCGATTGCATTGGGCAACGCTACGTACTCGCCAGCCATCATTGCGGCGCTAAGTAACCGCCGCGACCATGAATCTGCCCTGGTGCGCGAGCATGTGGCGTGGGCCTTAGAACAACACCGGCAATGCTGAGTAGAAACTGGATGATGGACTTGCATGTGAAAACACTATTGATTGTCTATCACTCAATGACCGGCGGCACGGCGCAGATGGTGCAAGCGGCGGCTGCTGGCGCATGCGGTGCGGCTGGCGTGCAAGTCAGATTGATGCGCGCGGCCGAGGCTGGGAGCGACGATCTGCTCGCAGCCGATGGCTATATTTTTGCGACGCCGGAAAATCTGGCCGCCATTTCCGGGCAACTCAAAGACTTCTTCGATCGCACTTACTATGCGGCGCTGGAGCGTCTCAACGGTAAACCTTATGCAGTGCTGATTTGCGCCGGCAGCGACGGCCGCAATGCTGCGCAGCAGATCGAACGTATCGCCACCGGATGGCGATTGAAGCGTATCGCCGAACCACTCATCGTGTGTACACATGCACAAACCCCGGAAGAAATTCTGAAACCGAAACACCTTGGCGCAGAGCAGTTGCGGCAATGCGAGGAACTTGGCGCGACACTGGCAGCCGGCCTCGAACTTGGGATTTTCTAGTTCTCGCCGGCCACGTTGTTCCGGTAGAATCGACCCGACATGTCATCAGCAATGATGCGATTGCGGCACCATACCGTGTGCAGCACATAACCTATAGCGTGATTAATCTATGAAACTTACCGGCAAAGTGATCGCCATCACCGGCGGATTCGGCACAGTGGGCCTGGCTGCAGGCATCGCCGCTGCCGCTGCCGGCGCACAAGTGGCGTTAATCGACCGTGCACCCGCACCCGACGCCAGCAGTTTGCCGGCGTCGTTACGCAACGCCCTATTGCTGGGTAACGTCGACCTCGCCTCCTTCGATGCCGCGCAAGCCGCACTGGCCAACGTCGTGCAACGCTTCGGCGGCTTGGACATTCTCGCCAATATCGCCGGCGCATTCCGCTGGCAAACTCTGGCCGACGGCGATCTCGATACGTGGGATTTCATGTACACGGTGAATCTGAAAACCGCAGCAGCGACTTGCAAGGCGGCACTGCCCTACTTACTGAAACGCGGTGGCGGACGCATCATCAATATCGGTGCAGGCGCAGCGGCGAAAGCCGGCGCGGGCATGGGCGCGTACACGGCTTCCAAAGCAGGCGTGGCGAAACTGACC
>JANMSB010000159.1:0-6381 GCA_031388915.1 Pseudomonadota bacterium
ATTTTCCCTATGCGCAAACAGACATTCGACATTCTCAGTGTCGTCGGCCTGATATTGGCATTGGTGTCCATCTTGGTGGGGGCGGTGCTGAAAGGCGCCGGTCTGTCGGCGTTGTTGTCGTCTGCCGCCTTCATGATCGTGATTGTGGGTACGTTCGCGGCCATTTGTTTACAGACGCCGCTGCATGTCATGTCGCATGCCATGCGTATTTCTCGTTGGATAGTGACGCCACCGGCGTTGCACGCCAGTGAGACCCTGCAACAGTTCATGGAGTGGAGCGGCATTGCCCGCAAGCAGGGCTTGCTGGGGCTGGAGCCTATATTGGAACAGGTATCTGACGATTTTTTGCGCAAGGGGCTGCAAATGCTGGTGGACGGCGGCGAACCGGAGGAGATTCGCACCGTCATGGAGGTAGAGCTGGAGACGCGCGAGACCGCCGACACCCATGCTGCCAAAGTATTTGAAGGCATGGGTATTTACGCGCCCACCTTGGGCATCATCGGTGCAGTGCTGGGCTTGATGGCGGTCATGCAGAATCTTGCCGATCCCAGCAAATTGGGCCATGGCATTGCCGCCGCTTTCACGGCGACGATTTACGGCATTGGCTTCGCGAACCTGCTGTTCCTGCCCATGGCCAACAAACTTAAAAGCGCCATTCATGCGCAGGCGCAGATGCGCGCGATGATCATCGAAGGATTGATCGGCATTGCCCAGGGCGAAAATCCGCGCACCATCGAAACTAAATTGCAGGGATACCTGCACTGATTGATCTATGTCGCGGAAACGCCAACGTAAACACGAAGATCACGTCAATCACGAAGCCTGGGCCATTCCCTACGGCGACTTGGTGACCTTACTGTTGGCGTTCTTCGTGGTCATGTATGCGATCTCGACGGTGAACGAAGGCAAGTATCGGGCAGTATCGGATTCGTTGTCGGCGGCCTTCAAAGGCGCGCCGCAGGCTATCGCGCCCATCCAGGTCGGCGAAAATACGCCGGCCGCCATGCAGAGTGCGACCTCGCCGCTGGATGCTCAGGGTCAGTTGATTGGTCAGAAGGCGACCTTGATGGCGACCGGTGGCGAAGCTCAGACCAACAACGAGGAGCAAACGCTGAGCCCGATGGATAAAGTGATTGGCGATGTGGAAGCGGCCATGGCGGATTTGATTGAAACCGACATGCTGGCGGTGCGCCGCAAAGATCATGGTGTCGAAATCGAGATCCGCACCGATATTTTATTTCCCAGTGGTTCGGCCACCATGCCGCCAACCGCCAGAGCGGTACTGCAGCGCTTGGCGGATACCTTGAAGTTCTTGCCGTATGCCATGCGCGTCGAAGGCCATACCGACAATCGTCCGATCAACACCGTTACCTTTCCATCCAATTGGGAACTCTCGGCAGCGCGCGCCGCCACGGTGGTGCATGTGTTCATGGAGCGCGGCGTCGATCCGAGTCGCTTGGCGGTGATTGGTTTAGGCGAATACCGTCCGGTCGCCGACAATGCCAACGCGCAAGGACGCAATATCAATCGGCGCGTGATGATCGTGATTCTCAGCCAGGGTGACGACCCGAAATCGGAGCAAGGAATTGCGCAAATAGCGCAGTGGGCGCCGGTGACAGCACCGTGACCCCGGCACTAACTTAGTTTTGTTGGTAGGGGCGGCTCGCGAGCCGCTCGCTGCAATCCTGCACCAGAGGGACGATTCGCAAATCGCCCCTACGCCGCTGGGTTGGGTGTGCTGGCATTGACGATCATGCGCACCTTATCGTCCAGCATGCCCGATCCATAGTTGCGCAGGCGCTCCAGAAAAACGTCGGTGACTTCAAAGCCTTTGGGCACCAGCAGCGTGCCCATGTGGGTACGCAAGTCGTCGATAAACGCCATGCCGGGGCGCACTTGGCGCAGACGCATTTCTTGTATCGCTACTGCGCTGCTGCCCGCGCCCACGATGGCGGCAAAATGCTCCAGCCACTGTGCGTCGTACTCGGGTTTGGCGCGCAGTGATTGCATGGCCAGATCGGCCTTGTGTCCCTGGGCCAGCAAGGCATCGTAATCAAGCACCAGTTTAAGAATCCCGGCGCCCATTTTGGCCATGCCCTCTGTGGTGCTTGCTTGGTGCTGCACCGCTGCCAATATCTGCAACACCGGTTCCAAACGCGGGATGTGACCCAACAGTTTTTGCGCGACTTCCGGCGCGCCTTCGGACAGTATTTTTTCTTCCGGCGTCAGTTTCTCGCCGTAATAAAGTTTTTCCACCAGTTCGACCGGCAGCGAGATATAACCCAACTGCGACAGCATCGAGGCGGCCTCCAACTGCCAGAAACTTTTGTTGCCGAGTGCCTGCGATAGCTCATTGACCAGCCGTGTGACGCGTTTGGTGCGGCCAAATGCCACCGGATTGGTGATGGCTAGTACGTCGATCAGCGCTTTGATACAGCCGACCAGCGTTTCTTGTAGCAGGGTTTTTTCGGCGATCATCAACCGATGTTGAATCACCGCCGCATCGACGGCGCTGCGCAGTTGGTCGGGCGCGCAGGGCTTGGTGAGAAAGCGGAAGATCTGGCCTTCGTTGATGGCTTGTACTGCGGCTTCGCGGCCAGTTTCGCCGGTGAGCAGGATGCGCGTGGTTTCCGGCCAGCGTTGCTTGACTTGCTTTAGCAGCGCCGCGCCGTCCATGCCCGGCATGCGCATATCGGACACCACCACCGCCGCGCCGCCGATATCTGTCAGTGTTTGCAGCGCCAACTGGCCGCTGTTCGCCGTATACACTTGGTACTCGCGCCGTAGATGCAAGGTCAGTCCGTCGAGAATGCGGGGCTCATCGTCTACACACAGTATGCGCGGCAGTGGTTTCGGATCCATGGTTCAGCTCGGTGCTTGGGATTGAGCGGTATGCACGCGTCGCTTGGCTTCGTCCAAGTCGTATGGCGGGTTAAGGCTGGCAAAGTATTCGTCATCCATACTGTTCGGCATCTCGCTGCTGATCTGTAGGGTAGGCTGGTGATTATCCAAGAGTGAATGGGCGGTCACCAATATGCCCAGTAAGTCGAAGCTGTTCTGTGAGACGGCGCGCGGCATATGGTGGTAGGCCACCGCTTCGACCACGGAGTAGGGTAGACCCCACAAGCCGAGCAAGTAGGCGCCGATTTCAGCGTGTGTGGCGCCGATCACTTGTTGTTCGGCTTGATAGCTGGAAATACCTTGCGCCTGCGCCAGCGCCAAGGCGCGCATGATATCGGTGGGACATTCTTGGATTAAGACCCAATAGCCGATGTCATGAACCAAGCCGGTCAACCACGCATCGTCGGCCAGTTTGGTGCCGGCAGCCAACGCCGCGCAGGCCGCAGCGGTGGCCAACGCATGGGTTTGTAGTTGCTCTGCTTGCAGGTCCTGCGGGCCTGTGGTGTGCTGCCACGTCGAGAATATCTCGGCGGACATGATCAAATTGCGGACGCTGCCAAAGCCCAGATAGGCAACCGCATCCTTGATGCGTGCCATGGGTCTGGGTAAGCGAAAAAATGCCGAGTTGGCCACTTGCAATACCTTGGTGGCGATGGCTGCGTCGCGGCTAATGATCTCGGCCACCTTGGCGGTGGACACGTCCGGCTCGGCCAGCGCGGCTTGTAGCTGGGCATACACCTGCGGCATGGTCGGCAGACTGCTGACCCGGCCGACCACGGCGCGCAGATGTTCGCTTCGCAGCAGATCCTGCAAACCGACACAACGATCGATAATGTTTTCCAGTTGCTGCACATCGCAGGGTTTGCTTAGGTATTGCTGCGCCAGGGACACCAGCTTCAGCAACTGAATCTGTTCGGCATATCCGGACAGCACAATGCGAATGGTTTCCGGCCAGCGTGATTTCACCGTACTGAGCAACTCCCGTCCATCCATGCCCGGCATGCGTACGTCGGTGACGATCACATCCGCCGGCTGCTGGACCATGGACGCCAATGCTTCGGCCCCGCTGCTGGTAAACACCATGTCCCAATCGTTTCTGCGCTTGTGTAGACGGGCGCGCAAACTGCTCAACAATTCCGGTTCGTCATCGACAAACAATATTCGCTTCATGGGGCATACCGTCCGGCAATGGGCAGTCGTATCGTAAAGTGCGTGCCCACGCCCATTTCACTGGTGGCGTGCACCTCGCCGCCATGTTTATCCATGACGATGGAACGGGTGATGGCCAAGCCCTGGCCGGTGCCGCGTCCCACTTCCTTGGTGGTAAAAAACGGGTCGTAGATTTTGTCGAGATTTTCCTGGGGAATGCCGCAGCCGTTGTCGCTAAAGCTTATTTCCACTTGATCGCCCACGACCGCTGTGCTGATGGAGATCAGGCCATTACTAGCAGCATCCCTGCCGGCGTCTTGAATGGCGTGGGCGGCGTTCACGATCATGTTCAAGAACACTTGGTTGAGTTCGCCGACGTTGCAGATCACCGGTGGTAGCTCGGCAAACTGCGTTTCTATACGAGCCAGATACTTGTATTCGTTGGTGGCGACGATCAACGTGGTCTGTAAAGCGTGGTTGATATCGGCAGAGCTGAACTCGGTGGCGTCCGGATGCGAAAATTCTTTCATGGCGCGCACGATGCCGGCCACCCGTGCAGTGCCTTCAAAGGTTCGTTCAAATGCCTTGGGCATTTCCTCCAGCAAGAACGGCAGATCGATCGAGGCCGCAGCCGTCGCGATGGTTTCACGCGCGGCGGTGGTGGTTGGATCGGCGGCCAAGCTATCGATGGCGGCGCGACAGACATCGATCAGCCGATTGATGTCCTCGCAAGCGCTGCGTAGAAAGTACAGGCTGTCACCGACATATTGAATTGGTGTGTTGATCTCATGCGCCACGCCGGCCGCCAGGCGACCGACCGATTCCAGTTTTTGCGCCAGTCGCAGTTCCAGTAGGATGCGTTCGCGTTCCTTCATTTCGGCGATCAATTGCTCCTGCAATTCGTTTTGTTTTTGCTGCGCCTCGCGTTTTGCAGTGATATCTGCGCCGACGGCCGCGATATGCGTCACGCGTCCGTTGGCATCTAAAATGGGTCTGACGGTAACGCCCGCCCAGAACAAACTGCCGTCCTTGCGCCGCACCTCTTCCTCGAAGCGAAATTCCTGCCCCGACGAAATAGCGGCATGCGCTTCTGCACAGCGTTCTTCGGTCCAGGCAGGTCCAACGGGCTTGCCGCTTTTGCCAATCAGTTCCTCGCGTGCATAGCCGAGGCTCTCGCTGACTGACCGATTGCAATAAACCAGAACGGTATCTTGATGCACGAGTTTGCTGACGGCGAAATGCGTGGGGGTGGAGTCCAGCGCCAGATCGCGCAGGGCGAGTTGCTCGCGCAGGTCGAAGTTCTGAGTTTGTAGCGTGGCCAATTGTGCTCGCAGGGTGGCGAGCTCCTGCTGGGGGTCAGCGTCGCAGGGTGTTTGCTGTGTCCCCACGGCCTGCGAAGGTTGGGGGGCGTGTACGGACTGGTTGAGCATCCTGATCTCCTGCGGATTGTGGGCATCCGTCGTGGCGTTATCGTCAGTCACCGACGATTGTTTGAGGGTAGTTCGCTGGGGATGGCGAAATTGTGACGGCACGCACACCTGAACAGTACTGCGCAGAATACGTATCAGTTCGTGTGTGGCGACGGGCTTTCCGGCAGGAACTGGCACGTTTTCTGCTGCATCTCTCCTAGCTCACATCGGCGTCAACAATCCGACGCCGGCGCCGATGGCGCAGTGAACTAAATCATGAGGACAAACCATGCAGCCGATCTCGATTGAACTGGGCTTGATAGCAATGCGCACCGTGACGCTGGTGTTCGCCTTATTGGTGTTCGCCTGGGGCTTTCGCCATTGGCGTCGCAGCGCCGAACGCGATGCGCAGCGCATGTTCGAACAATTGGATCTCATTCGCGGCGATTTGCTGTTGTTGTCGGATCGCATGGAGCAACTGGAATCGGCCGCGCCTAGAGTGATTGAACGCACCGTGCAACCCGAGATGCGTGCGCCGGCAGCCGGCAATACGCCAGCGCCGCGTGGTTATGAGGTTGCCGCACGGTTGGCGCGCGGCGGCGCCACCTGTGAAGAGTTGATCAGCAGTTGCGGCCTATCGCGGCACGAAGCTGAACTCCTGCTGCGCTTGCATAAGTCTGAGGTGGCGCGCAATGCCGCCCAGCCCAAGGCAAGTGAAGAGCGACGCGCGCGCTTGTCGGTGGTGGGGTAGGCACTGCCCCCACCCTAACCCTCCCCCGCTACGCAGGGGAGGGAATCAGAATTTGTCCCCTCCCTTGCGCGTTGCGCGCGGGGGAGGGTTAGGGTGGGGGCAGTGCCTACCCCACCACCGACAAGCGCGCGCGTCGCTCTTCACTTGCCTTGGGCTGGGCGGCATTGCGCG
>JANMSB010000160.1:0-9116 GCA_031388915.1 Pseudomonadota bacterium
TGGCGCTGCCGTATACCGTGGTGCTGACGATGACGGGATTGTTGGCGACGATTTATTTGTTGTAGCGCAAGTCAACGACTGTGTTGCAGTGAATGAGTGGAACGTATTGCGTTAACCGAGTGCGGCCATGTGCGTTACACAATTAAAGCCGCCGTAACGTGAGGGCACCACGCAGGTGTTCTTCAACCTGCTGGACTTTATCGCTCGACTGGCGGTGCCGAAGCCACAAGTCAACCTGGCGCGCTATCACGGCGTGTTTGCACCGAACAGCAACTTACGTTCGAACGCTGCAGCGGCAAGGTGAAGATCATCGGCCGCTCCTGCGCATCCTGCACAGCACTGGTCGGGCGACGTAACGGCACAGAGGCTCCAGCTTCTTGCGATCATTCGCGCCCGCCCAGCCAACAGTCCATACACCAATCCGCTCACACTAAGTGCTGTACCGAACAGAGCACTGAACAGTAAACCCGTGTAATCGGGCGGCGAGCAGTATTGCTTCGCAATAGAGAAAAGCTCATGGCTCAAACCATACTGTTGATTCAGGACGATCCGGTAGACGCAAGAATTGTTCGTGAAGCGTTGCTTGACTCTACCGACGGCGCTTTCAAAGTCGAATGGGTAAAACTGTGTTCCGAAGGCGTGGAACGACTGACCCGTGAATGTAGGCATAACGCCCACAACATTGCCGCTGTGCTGGCTGACTTGTTCCTGTCGGACAGTACTGGCATTGCGACATTTGACCGGCTGTTTCAGGTCGCGCCACAGGTTCCGATCCTGGTGATCAGTGCCGCCCAGGATGAGGAGATTGCCAAGCTGGCAGTGCAGCGCGGCGCCCAGGATTATCTGCTCAAGGGCCGCCTCGACAATTACCTGCTGCCGAAGACAGTGAGCAGCATGATCGAACGCGCCGCGAATGCTGAAGCTTTGTTTGACGAAAAGGAACGCGCCGAGGTTACGCTCAATTCAATCGGCGATGCGGTGATCAGCACCGACGAATGGGGTCAGGTGACCTATCTCAATGCCGTTGCTGAGCGTTTGACGGGCTGGTCGCGTGCCGAGGCAATCGGCCATCCACTGGAAGAAGTGTTCCACATCATTGATGCCACCACGCGGGAAGTTGCTCAGAATCCCATGGCGACGGCGATTCGTGAAAACAAGACGGTGAGCCTCACGCCAAACTGCGTGCTGATCCGGCGTGATGGCGTCGAAGCAGCCATCGAAGATTCTGCTGCGCCCATCCATGATCGCCGTGGTCAGGTCACTGGCGCGGTCATGGTGTTCCATGATGTGAGCATGGCGCGAGCAATGTCGCTGCGTATGTCATACCTGGCTCAGCACGATAGTCTCACCGACCTGCCTAACCGCATCCTGTTTAACGATCGGTTGAATCAGGCGATGGCGCTGGCAGATCGTCAGCGGAAAAAACTGGCTGTGCTATTCCTGGATCTGGATCGATTCAAGCACACCAACGATACGCTGGGTCACGCCATTGGTGACCGCCTTCTACAGTCGGTAGCGGAACGCCTGCGCGAGTGCGTGCGCAATTCGGACACGGTGAGCCGGCAAGGCGGCGATGAGTTCGTGATCCTGCTATCACAAGTGACGCAGGCTCAGGATGCGGAAATCATTGCAAAAAAACTCCTGATCGCACTGCGCGTGCCGCACCGCATCGACCAGCACGATCTATACCTCTCCGTCAGCATCGGCATCGCCATCTATCCTGATGACGGCATAGATGCGGATACCTTGCTGAAGAACGCGGATTTTGCGATGTACCACGCCAAGGACGGTGGCCGCGACAACTGCCAGTTCTTTAAGGCTGAAATGAATGTGCGTGCGGTGCAGCGCCAGTCGATCGAAAGCGGCCTGCGCTTGGCGTTAAATCAGCAGCAGTTTGTATTGCTTTACCAGCCAAAGTTGAATTTGCAGACCGGCGAGATCGTAGGTATTGAAGCCCTGATTCGTTGGCAACATCCGCAACACGGGCTGATGTTGCCCGGGCAGTTCATACCGGTTGCGGAAGAAAGCAGTCTTATCGTGCCGATTGGCAAGTGGGTACTGCGCGAAGCCTGTCGTCAGGCGCGTGCCTGGCAGGATGCGGGGCTACCACCAGTGTCCATCGCCGTGAATATCTCGGCAGTGGAATTGCGCGCCGTCGATTTCGTGACAGGTGTGCGCGCTATCTTGCTGGAGACGGGTCTGAAGCCGGAATACCTGGAGCTCGAACTGACCGAGACCTTTCTGATGCAGGATGAGAGGAGTACCGCAACCACGTTACAGGCACTCAAGGATATGGGGGTGCAACTGGCACTCGACGACTTTGGCACAGGCTATTCCAGCCTCAGCTACGTTAAGCGCTTTCCCATTGCCAGTCTGAAGATCGATCAATCGTTTGTACGCAACCTTGGCAGCGCCAAGGATACGGACGATGCCAGTATCGTCAGCGCGGTGATTAACATGGGTAAGAGTTTGCATATGAGAGTAGTGGCGGAAGGCGTGGAAACACTCGCACAGCTCGCTTACCTTCAGGACCAGGGCTGCCCGGTAGGACAGGGCCACTACTTCAGCGGGCCGGTAGTACACGATGAGATGGCGCAGTTGCTCGGCAGCAGTGTGGCGGAAACCGCTCGCCAACTCTGGGCGAGTTAAATCGATCAGCGCAAGATGCTGGAGAATGGAGTATCAGGTTGCGGTATTTCGCGGCGAAGAAACCAGGCGAAATCGTAGCGTGGCAAGCGCCGAATCAACGCCGTGACACAGGAGCGGGGTGAGTCAGCTATCGGCGTGATGTCCTCATAAATGGATGTGTTCGCCACCTAACTCCTGCCAGCGCTGCTGAATTTTCTGTGCATCAGCAGCAGACTTGGTCTTGACTCCGAGAAGGATACCGCCCGCATGAACTCCCGCTTCATACTCTTTGAAGCGTGGTTCGGGGATGCCCCAATTGGCCAGGATGCCCAAAATCCCACTCGCTATACCGACCGCTCCCGCCGCAGCCAATGCTATTGCCACCGGTCCGGCCACTATTCCGATACCAGGAATCAATACAACCCCTACGGCCGCAACGACTGGTGCGAGTGTGCCAATCGTTCCGCCGACTGGCCCGCCTAACTTGTCGCCCGTTGAAGTGTCCTTGTCTGCATCTGCCTGCGCGGCCAGATCAGTGGTGGCTGGAGATACTGGGGGGTGTGAAGCGATGTATTGCTCGCGCGTGTCATGGGACATGATTACATTGATATCACTTTTGTCGTAGCCGAGATCAATGACAAACTCAAAAGCATGCTCTGTGCTTTTACTGTCTTTAAACAAACCGGTGATCATGGTCATGGTTACTCCTTATCACTATTAAGCGATTCGAACGCACAACCACCCTTGCGCGATTGCCGTCATTGGCTCAGCAGCCCCTTTCCATTGATCAAGTTGGATTGACCTTAATTAACAATATTGCACACAAAGGCTGCATCGCTAGCAGCATCTCGGAGACTTTGCCGTCAGCCGATGCCGACAATTGGCCGAGTAGCCACTGAATTAGGATGACCTAGCGGGATGCGCTGACTCTTACTGTCGTCAGGCGCAAACCCGCTGAATCGATGTGATGATCCGCCTCGATTCCGAACGATCAAGGCTCAGGGGGCGAAGAGGTGGCAGGGATGAAGCCCGTTCGCCGTGCGTTGTTGCGCTGGTTTCTGCGGAAAAGCGCGTTTATTCTTCCTGTGCCCTACCGCGATGTGTTACGCGTCGACGGTGAATGTGAACCGAGCTGGGGCGGATATGCTGCGTACGGAAGGCTACCCTTTACGTTGATGCTGAACAGTAGCCTCGCATCGGGGCTTCGCCTCAGCAAACACTCGACTCTGTCAACCAAACTCGTCCTACAGCGTTATCCTGCCAATCGGCACCACAGCGAGGATCTATGTCGAACTCAATTGACGCAGTCATCGCGGCCAATCGCTTTGGCCTGGGTGCGCGGCCGGCTGAGTTGCAGGAAATTCAGTCCGATCCGCGTGGCTGGTTGAAGGGGCAGATCAAAGGCCCCCGGTCGTTGCCGCAAGCTATTCAGGCTTTGTCGCCTTCTAATCAAGTCTTTCAAGAACAGCTCGAAGCGCTCAAGCAGCGGCGCGCAGCAAAAGAAGCAGCCACCCAAAAGGAAGTCGAGAAGAACGGCGACGACAAAGGCACCAAGCCCGGCGCGGGGCTAAGACGCAATGTCATTCTGGAGAACTATCTTGGACAGGTGACGGCGCGTTACCAGGTCGCGACTCACAGTGAAGAATCTTTCCGTGAGCGGCTGGTGCATTTCTGGAGCAATCATTTTGCCGTGTCGGCCAATAAGACTGCGGTTGCTGCCATGTCTGGCACGTTGGAAAATGAAGCCATTCGGCCCAATCTGCATTTGAGCTTTTTCGATTTACTGCTGGCAGCTGATAGTCATCCAGCAATGATCCTGTATCTAGACAATCAAGGATCAACCGGTCCCAACTCGCAGGTGGCGCAACTGGCCCAACGCCGCGCTAATAAAACGGGCGCAGGACAACAGCGCAAGATCGATATCAACGAGAATCTCGGTCGCGAGATTCTGGAACTACACACCCTCGGTGTGAACGGTGGCTACACGCAGGGCGATGTCACCACGTTTGCCAAGGTGCTCACGGGTTGGTCCCTAGGTGGTGACAGGAGTGGCGGTCAGGGCCGCCTACTGAGTACTGGTGATCCCGGCAAATTCATGTTTCGCGCCGCGCTGCACGAGCCCGGCGCACAAACACTGTTGGGCAAACGTTATAGCGAAGATGACATCGATCAACCCAAGGCTGTGCTGAAAGATCTTGCGCGGCATCCGTCAACAGCCAAGTTCATTGCCACCAAATTAGTACGCCACTTCGTGGCCGATGAACCGCCTGCAGCAGCAGTAGACCGTGTTGCTAAAGCGTTTCACGACAGCGAGGGGCATTTGCCGACAGTGCATGCGGCGTTGGTGGATTGCACTGAGGCCTGGGCGCAACCACCCAGCAAATTCAAAACACCGCATGAATTCGTAGTGTCGGCTTTTCGTGCCTTCGATTACTTGCCCGAACAGCCGCGCCAAGTGCTCGCACCGTTTGAGTTGCTCGGTCAGCGCCCTTACTCGCCCGGTTCGCCTGCGGGCTGGGCGGATATCGCTAGTCAATGGGATGGTCCTGATGCGTTGATGAAACGTATCGAGTGGGCCACGCAGGTTGGTCAGCGCGTCGGTGCGCGTTTTTCGCCAGTGCAGCTAGCTGAGCAAACACTAGCAACGGGATTGAGCGAACACACCCGCATGGCGCTTAAAAGTGCAGCGGATGCCGCACAGGGCGTGGTGTTGTGGTTGATGAGTCCAGAATTTCAGCGGCGTTGAGAGGGCACCATGAGCAAACCATTCAGGCATTCTCCACAACGCCGCGACTTCCTCTGCGCCGCCGGTATGGCAGGCATGGCCACATTGCTACCGCGCATGAGTCTTGCTTACGTAGACACAGACTCACGCTTTGTGTTTGTCATTCTACGTGGTGCGTTGGATGGACTCGCTGCAGTTGCGCCTTATGGCGATGGCAACTATCAAAACGTGCGCGGTGCGTTAGCGTTGCCTGCACCGGGCGCCACCAACGGCGCGTTGAAGCTCGACGGCATGTTTGCTTTGAATCCGGCATTGACCAATCTGTATGCGCGTTACCAAGCCAAAGAGTTGTTGGTATTGCATGCTGTTGCTTCACCCTATCGCGAGCGCTCGCATTTTGACGGCCAGGACTTGCTGGAAAACGGCACAACCGCACCGCATGGCTCGTTAGACGGTTGGTTGAGTCGCGCCTTACCTGGCATGCCCGGCGCCAAGCAACGCAGCACCGAACAACTGGCCATTGCTTTTGCGCAGAATGTACCGCTGGTATTGCGTGGCGATCAGCAGGTGGGCTCGTGGGTGCCGTCGCGCCTGCCCGAGACCGATGACGACACGCTGCAACGTATCGCTGCGTTGTATGCAACTGATCCGCACTTTTTATCGCGCTTGCAAACCGCCATGTCCACCGATGCCATTGCTAATGAAGGCGGCATGATGAAGGCAGGTAAGGAGCAGGGTGGGCGTTACAACGCGCTCGCGTCGGTGGTGAGCGCGGCCGGCAAAATGCTCAAGCAAAGCGATGGCCCGCGCATTGCGGTGATGGAAGCTACGGGCTGGGATACGCATGCCAATCAAGGTGCAGAACAGGGCCAGTTGTTCACTCGCCTGCAAGGGTTGGATAAAGCCATCGACACCTTGCGCGTGCAAATGGGCGACGCCTGGAAAAAAACCGTCGTCATGGTCGCCACTGAATTCGGTCGCACCGTTGCCATCAACGGCACACGCGGCACCGATCACGGCACGGCTACGTGTTCTTTCCTAGTGGGTGGCGCAGTGAACGGCGGCAAAGTGATGGCCGATTGGCCGGGCCTTGCTAGCAACAATTTATATCAAGGCCGAGATCTGCAACCGACCCTGGATTTGCGTTCAGTATTCAAAGGTGTATTGGCGACGCATCTGGGTGTGAGTGAGTCGATACTGGAAACCAAGGTGTTTGCTGATAGCCGCACGGCCAAGCCGATGTTGGAGTTGGTGCGTAAGGCGTGACCGTTCTAAATTTCCGCTCCGTTTCGGAGAGGACAGGGTGAGGGCGGCTTAGCTACGGCAATCTACTGACTCACTCCCCCAATGCCTTGCGTTTATCGTGTATCGACGCTGCCGATCTGGCAAAGCTGAACTCCGCTATAACTTGGCCGCGGCCACGTATGCGCGCCAGCGTTGCTTTGACGGTGGGTGCATCGTCATCGAAATCACCATGATGAATGGCGGTCGAGGCGTTGCTGTCGCCGATGCCGGCATCATTCACGCTCAGTCACCAAATCGATCAAGGTTCGCCCTTCAGTGCTGGGAACGCCGCCGGCGGTTTGCGGTGATGCGTCGCCGCCTCGTAAGCCGACGCCACCTTCAGTGTCACCGGCTCATCGCCCGGGCCGGCCCAGAATTCGATGCTGATCGGCAGCGGATTCGTCAGCTTTGACTGCACAGTGCCAGCCGTTGGGTTGTAGCTTTTCTTGTCGTCGCTGAGCACGAAATGCGAGTCATAAACGACGTCGTTGAAACCGGCCGGCACGATGATCTCCGGTACGCCGAGCAGGTCGGTGATGGCGAAGCCGCTGGCGCCGCGACCGGCGACGGCAGGTTGTTGAGCGCCGCCGATCTTGCCCATCGGTGTGGGGATGTTGGGATGCACGAACACGTCGATATGGTTTTCACGCATGACCTTCAGCACCGCGTAACGGAACAGCGTGTGCATCTTGACGCGATCAATGCCCTTGGTTGCGCGCGTGTCCTGTAAGTTGGCCGCTGCAAAGTTCTGTGCACCGACCGCCTGTGCCTCGCCCCGCCACTTGGAGTACGCCGCGTAGGCAGCCATGTCGGTAACGCGCTTATCGCCGCGCAGAGCTAAATACCTGGCGATCATGAACGCATTGCGGCCACCGTCATCGAGCCCGCTGGTGATGCGCCGCAGATCCAACTTCGGCGACAGCGGTGCTTGGCGTAGCGACAGTTTGACTAGGTAGTCCCGCGATGTGACGTCGTAACCTGGCACTGCAAATTCAAGCTCACCGTCGCTGCTTTTCTGGAAGAAATACTCCGGTGCACTGATCGGCAACACTTCTGCGAATGCATCGGCGAAGCTGTACTTCATATTCGGCACGTCGGGATCGTCGGGATACTGTGGGTCGATTGATTCGACGATCTCTGCGCCCAGCTTGTCGCGCAGTATTGTTTTAAATTCCTTGTCGGCAAGATCGCTGGTCGCCGCGTCGTTCGGCGTGTGCTTGACCATGTATTCGCGAACGATGGCAACGCGCAGACCTTTCAACGGCTTGTCGCCGACCTGCTTAGCGGAAACGATAGAGTTCGCGAAAGGCTCCTTGGTCAACAGCGCACGTGGCTGCGCGGTAAAGAAGTCACGGCTGTCGAAGTAGCCTTCTTTCGGGTCCTTCATGGCATCGATGACGCGCGCCGCGTCGCCCAGCGTGCGGCACAACACACCGGGGCGGTGATTGATGAAGTCGGCGGTGGCACTGCCGAATTCGGAGGTCAGGCCCTTGGTGGTAACAAAGCTCGCCACCGCGTTGGCGTTTGCGGGAATGCGACACGAACCCCCGGTGGTTTCGCAGATTGAACACATCGAGAGGTTCGCGGCAACGGATGCGCCGGAGCCGCCGCTGCTGCCGCCCGGTGTGCGTTCGGTGTCATAGGCGTTGCAAGAGGTGCCGCCCCAAGTGGCACGGACAATGTTGCCGCCAACGAACGAGGTCTTCGGCTTGGCCGGCTCGGCTTGGTTGAAGCTGGGCTCGGAGGCAATGGCAATGCCGGAGATGATCGCGCCTTTGGCGCGCAGCTGGCTGACGATTGTCATGTCCACAGGCGCGACATCCATGGCGTAGTTAACATCGTTGCCGCCGGTGGAGCGCATGTCCACCACGTCATACCAATTCTTGACTGTGATCACGGTGCAGTACATCGGCAGCTTCGCGAGATCCGGCTTGCTGCCGTACTGCGCGTCGAGTTGGGCAGCGCGCTCCAACGCATCTGGCTGCTGCCGGAATTTTTCGCATTCCGCAGGCGCACCGGCAGGAAGCGGTGTCCCCGGCGGCGCATCGAATTTGCCTTTACACGTCACCGAGCGTTCGCCACGAATGTTTAGTGTTTCGAACGCGTTGAGTTGGCCGGCGTTCGGTACGCCGACGACCATGCCGTACTGCTGCTTGACGCTGGGATCGGAAGCCGTCGCCTCCATTCGGCCGAACTCCAGCGGTAAGCCGGTGTACTGGTTGAATGTCGGCACCACGCTCGACACGGCTGTGGTTTTGGTCGGGAACTTGAGCGCCGAACCGGTACGGATAGCGCCAGTCGCGGCGGGGATCGACTTGCCGTCGCTGGTAATCAACTGTGTACACACGCCGTTGTACGCCTTGGTGCGATTGATGTACGCCTGCACCAAACCCTTGCAAGTGATCTCGCCGCTCTTGATAGCGTTGTGAACGTCGTCGATGGTCGCTTCTTCAAGGTGGAACTTGCCGGCAGCGGAGGC
>JANMSB010000175.1:0-1765 GCA_031388915.1 Pseudomonadota bacterium
AGGTCGCTGTAGAAGTTGTCTTGCTCGGGCAAGGTGAGCTTGAGCATCACCATCTGATCGGCACCCAACTTGTTCAGCTCATCCAGAATCGCGGCTTTAAGCAGCTTTTCGGCTTCGGCTTTTTGTGGGCATTTAATATCCACTTCGGGTTCGATAATGGGCATGAGGCCGGCGGCAATAATTTGCTTACCCACTTCAAACTGCTGCTTGACCACCGCAGCGACGCCCACTGCATTGGCTTGTGCAACTACCGAACGCATCTTGGTACCGAAGATATGCTTGGCTACGGCCTTCTTCAGCAAGGCGTCGAGCGCCGGCATGGCTTTCATGACTTGCGCACCATCTTTTTCATCTTCCATTCCTTTGTCGATCTTCAGGAAGGGCACCACGTTCCGGTCTTCCCACAGATAGTCAGCAGTAGGTTTGCCGTTGATCTCGCGGTCCATGGTGTTTTCGAACAGGATGGCGCCGATCAAACGTTTGCCGTTGAAGCCGGGGCTGGTGATGATGCGGGTGCGCATGTCGTGCACAACTTTGTACATCCCTTCTTCGTTGGTCCAAGCATCCGGCTTGACACCGTACAGTCCCAGCGCCTTGGGGGTGCTGCCACCGCTTTGATCCAGTGCTGCGATAAATCCGGACTCGGTTTTGATCTTCAGCTTCTGTTGTTCGACTCTGCTCACTGTAATTTTCCTCAGTGTAGATGGTGTGGGTTTATTGCTGTGGGCGGCGATTCTACATCCAAACGAGCGGTCCTTCACTTAGGCGTTTTACCCGCAGGAATAAGTCAGCTTTCCCAGCTATCCACTGATTGGCAATGAAGATTCATCCCGTCGTGGCAGCGTTGTCAGTCACGCAGACTGCACGCGGCAAGCTACGACTTCGCAGCGTGCCGTTGTTCCAACTCGCGTACCACGTTGGCCAGTGACAGGTTGCGGCTCTTCAATACCAATGCCAGGTGGTACAGCAGATCGGCGGATTCGGACACCAGCCGTTCGTCTCCCTGCGTGACGGCGGCCAACGCCACTTCTACGCCTTCTTCACCGACTTTTTGCGCCATGCGCGTGATGCCGCTTTCCCAGATGCGTGCGGTGTAGCTGCCTTCCGGTTGCTCGGCGATACGTTGCGCGATGACGGCTTCCAATTTACCGAGAAAGCCCAGGCGCTCGGCGACGGTGAGCGGTTCATTGCCGAAGCAGGTGAGTGTGCCGGTGTGGCAGGTAGGTCCGATGGGATGTGCTGTGATCAGCAAAGTGTCGTTGTCGCAGTCGATATGGATATCTTCCAGTTGCAGTACATGCCCGGAGGTTTCGCCCTTGGTCCATAGACGTTGTTTGCTGCGGCTGTAAAAGGTGACTTGTTTACTGCTGACTGTTTTTGCCAAGGCGTCTGCATTCATATACCCGAGCATCAGCACTCGGCCGGTTTGATAGTCCTGCACGATGGCAGGCAACAGGCCGGAGCCGTCTTTGTTCCAATCGAGCAGATTGAGTGCGTTGTGGTTCATGTAAGTCTCGTCTTGTCTTGTTCCCTGTCCTCTGGTGGAAGAGGGCAGGGTGAGGGGGATTCAAAAACCCTCGTCCATTTTCTACAGCGTCAGGGTCTAATCACAATCTGTTCGTTACGTAGATAACGTTTCAAATCCGGAATGGCGATGTGACCGCTGTGGAACACACTGGCAGCCAATGCGCCGTCGACGCGTGCACTGTTGAACACATCGCGAAAGTGTTCGGGTGCACCGGCGCCGCCTGAAGCAATTAGCGGC
>JANMSB010000209.1:0-11077 GCA_031388915.1 Pseudomonadota bacterium
AGTCAGCGCACCGGCGACGGTGCCGATAGCGAGCGCGTAAACGGACTTTGTTATCTGTGTGGTTGCAATCATTACTGTAAGAGTGACTACTTGTCCTGTTATATCAATTGCCGTTATACGGCCAAGGCTGATATGTCGGGCTGCAGTCATCAGGTTTGACGATTGCAGACCGGAGATCAGTGTGGCCATGGCGACTAATGGCAGTAGCAAGCGCAACTCCATAGCCTTCGGATCATTGGCCGCATAGAAGCTCGCCATTGGCCCGGCAAGCGAAACTGCAATAGCGGTCAGCAAGATCCCTCTGAGCACTTGTAGCGTCCATGCTGTGTTGAGGAAGTCACGATCATCACCGCGCCGGCTCTGCACGACGCTTGGCGCCAGTCCGATGTCGGAGAACATGGCTAGGCCCTGGATGATCGCAAGTGCGATGGCCATCAGCGCGAAAGCTTCCTGATAAAGGATTGCCGCAAGAATGATGTTGCCGCCCAGTCGCAATACTTGACTTAGTCCAAAGCCAAATAACGTCCAAACTGACCCGTTGATTACGGATTTTCTTAGTGACATCAATGTTTGCCCATGCTGTGTGCGGATTTACGTACAAAGGGCTGGTGACGGCCTACGCCGTCAACCCTAGCTGTTGGAGCCATGCTTATCCGCTTCATCACTGCTTGGTCTGGGTGGTGTTGGCTGGTTTTTCCTCTGCGGCTCTGATTGATCGCCTGAGGGAAGACACAAGTACACGAACATTCGGTTCGAGCACCATGCTGTCGTGATTTCCCGGGACTTCAAATACCTCAATCACGGAGACGTATTGCGTCCAGAAGTTGTCCTCGGAAATGTAGTTTCGTTCTGCATCAACTCGTCGCCCATTGCTCAGGTGGAAGCTGACATTGAGCTTGGGTCTGAAAAGAGCAATGCGCACGGGTGTCGGCTGAGTGTTGTACTGTGCCACGGCTCGCATGAATGCATCGCCTATGCGTTTCGACTGGAAATGCAGCGGGTCAGTGGCTTCGGTCTTGATGTTTTCGCGACGCTTGATGCGCTGCTTTCTTTCCCACTCAATTCTTTCTCTAACCTTGTTGGCCAGAAATTTCACGCCATTCTTGCTGAAACCTTGCCAGAACATGGAAAGACGATCGACCAGACTAAATGTTGCGATCCGGGCCAGTGGCGTGTCCAGCATGATTACCTGATTGACCTCTTCTCCCTGAGCAAGCAGCTGTCTGGCCATTTCATATGCCGCAATGCCGCCGCCGGAGAAGCCACCCAGCAGATACGGTCCGGTGGGTTGTACCTTACGGATTTCTTCAATGTAGTCCCGCGCCATCTCCTCAAAGGTTTCATGCGGTACCGAATCACCATACAGACCCCGGGCCTGCAGCGCATAGAACGAGCGATCCTCGCCGAGCAGATGTGCCAGGTGGCTGAGGTTCAGCACATTGCCGAACATGCCAGAGACCATGAATAGTGGTGTACGGTCTGCCACCGGTCCGGCGTGCATCGGCACCAGATACTGGTATTGCAACACCTGCTTTGCCGCGCTCGATGATTGAGTCGTGGCGTCCGACTGAATCTCGCCGGTGGCGCCCGATTTGGCGCGCACGATATCAGCGAGACCGGCGATAGTAGGTGACTGCATCAGCACCGACATAGGCAGATCGACATCGTACCGATCGGCAATTTCGTTGAAGAGCCGAACCGCAATTAACGAATGGCCGCCGAGGTCGAAGAAGCTGTCGCGGATACCCACTCCTTCAACACCCAGCAGCTTACCCCACAGTTCGGCAAGACCCTTTTCGGTCTCGTCGCGCGGCGCTTCAAAGTCACTGTCCAATTGTGGCCGCGTAAACCGCGTATCGGAGTTGGCCGTCGCCGTCTGGCTAATCGACTCGGCCTGACGCATCAGCGCGGTCAACTCCATGGAGCTGACAATGAGTGTGGCCGGAACCGTTGCGGTATTGAGCAACTGCGACAGCGCCTGGATGCCATGCTGCGCATCGATACCCTGGGTCACGTTGTGCTGTAGCGCCAATTCTCCCGGTGATTGTGGTTTGCTGCGCGCCTTCTCGGGTTTGGATGCGACTTCCTTGGCATCGGGCAGTTCGTGACGCGGCTGCGGTATGCGTAACTCGACATCTATGCGGCGCAGTGTCAGTTGCTCGATTTCTACCAGTACCCGTCCAGCCGTGTCGGCGATGGTGACATCGAATGCGGCAAAGCCGCTGTCTACCGAACTGTCGGCGGTGACGCGCAGCCAGCTCACCACTTCGGCTGTGAGAGGCGCGTAGTAGCGGCAGCCACGATACGAGATGGGCGCCCAAAGATTCTGGGCAGTTTCCTGTGCGGCGTATCCCGGGATGAGGTCCATTGCACAGCCGGTAGCGATGTCGAGCAGCGCCGGATGCAGTCGATATTCACTGGCCTCGGCGGCAAACTCCTGCGACAGATGCAGGTGTGCGATGGCTTCACCGGATCCCAGGCTGAGCCGTCGTAGCACGCGCCAGCGCGGGCCGAAACGCAGGTGGTCTTCCTGTCGCGTACGTAGCGCGCTGGATCCACCAGCCGTGGTGACTACCCCGTTGCAACGAGCTTCAATGGTGGCGATGGATAGAGCTGGCACAGGTGGCGATTCGGACCGCACCACTCTTGCGCTGGCGCACTGGTCCCACGCGTCTTCGGTGCCGGCATCGAGTTTGCGTGCAAATATATCGACTTCCCAGCGTTGCTCATCGCCGCGTAGCTGTACCCGGAAATCGCGTGGCTGGTCGTTGCGAACGAACAAGGGAGTGAGAAATACCAGATTACTCAATTGCCATTGGTCGTTGTTCCCGATCTCGGCAAGGCTCGCTCTGATGAGTTCAAGATATCCGGTGCCGGGCAGCAGTGCATCGCCGTTGCCCAGACGATGTTCGTCGATCGCCCAGTCTTGTTCTGCGGAGAAGGTGCCAGTGAATCCGTGGGCATGCGCCAAGCCATCGCGTGATGAATAACGGTGCTTGAGCCATGGGTGCTGCACAGGTAGCGAAGTTGCATGTGATAGCTGTGCGCTCAAGGCGGGTGCATCTGTCTTGGCTGATACGCTACCCACCATGCCCACGCCTTGCCAGATGCCCCAGTTCACGGCGATGACCGGATAGGCACGATCACCACGACAGGATTCAGCAAAGGCATTGAGGAATGAGTTGGCGCCAACGTAGTCGACCTGACCCTGCGGCGCAATGAATGAGCTGGTTGACGAGAACAGCACCATGAAGTCCAGCGGCGCTTTGCGGAACAGCTCGTCGAGTACCACCGTGCCGTATACCTTGGCGGAAAACACTTCTTCGATTTCGCGTTGGCTTTTCAGTTGGATCAGGTTATCGCGAATGACACCGGCAGCATGGAACACGCCGTGAATTTCGCCAAAGGCTTTGCGCACTGCTGCCACAACCTCTTGCATGCGCTCGTCAACGGTCACGTCTGCATCGACTGCGAGCACTTGTGCGCCGAGCGCCTCTAGATGCCGGATGCGTTGAATGCTGCGAGTGATCGAGTCGTCGGCGGGATGTGTGGCCAGCCACTCATCCCAGTCCTTGCGGTGCGGCAGCGGTGTACGTGCCAGCAATACCAAACGCGCGCGATACTCGCGCGCCAGCCATTCCGCGATTACACCGGCAATGCCGCCCAGACCGCCGGTGATGAGATACACGCCTTGTTGACGAATGCGTTGCACCGGTGGCGCGGCAGGGCTGCGCCATTGATCGATATGGCGCTGCCAGCGCACGTTGTTGCGCCACGCGATAACCGACGTTGCGGGCTTGGCGAACAGCTCCGACTCCAGCGCGGATACGACCGGCGACGCCAGTTGTTCGCGCGCGGTGTTACGACCACGGGTGTTGCTGGTGGTCTCCAGAGCAACATCGACAAACTGGCAGGTGAAATTCGGGAATTCGCGTGGAATAACCGAGCAGGGTCCCAATGCGGTTGCCTTGTCGGGGAAGGGCAGCGCTTCGTCACCGATACGTTGCACGCCATTCGCGGCGACGATGAAGTGTATCTTTTTATCGATAACACTCGCTTTGCCGAGGGCATGGGCAAGGTGAAACAGCGAATAAAAGCCGAACTCCTGATTGCGATGAAAGAAACTGGAACCAGGACGGAAGCTTCGGTCCCAGGTCAGTAACCAAGTGTGCAGAACCCGGTCCGGTAGCCGGTCGGTGGCGACCAACTCATCGACCAATTCCTGATACCCCACGCCACCCGCCTCGGGTGCAATCGTGAAGGCATCGGCACCAACACGAGCGAAGGTATCTCCCGCCAGCACGGTGATCACGCGATGCTCGGCCGCACGCAGTCGCTGCACCAATGCATCTGCAACCGGTTCGCGGCCTTGAAACACCAGCCAGGTGCAGGGTGTGTCATCAGACTCCAGAATGCCCTGCTGCACCCAGCGTGGGGCTTTGAACCAATCACGCAACTCGGCGAGTCTTTGCGGCCGGATGTCTTCCCGCGAGCTAACGGTGCTGCCGACACCAGGTTCAATCCAGTAGCTGGAATGCTGGAACGCGTAGGTCGGTAACGGTATGCGTTGGGGGTTGTCGTTCCACAGGCGATCATGGTTGATCGTGACGCCGACTGCCCACAAGCGACCCATCACGGCACGTAAGTACACATCATCCGCCACTGGATCTTCATGATGGCGCAGCGATGCAAATACGCGCTGCATCGGCGCTTGCGAATTTTGTCGCACCAGCGATCCCAGTGTGTTGCCCGGGCCGACTTCCAGAAACACCCGGTCCTGCGATTCCAGCAGTGTGTCGACGCCGTCCGCAAAGAACACTGAGTTGCGCAGATGCTCCACCCAGTACTCCGGGTCGCGTGCGCGCTGCGGTTCGAGCCACTTGCCGGTCCGATTGGAGATGATCGGCAGTTGTGGTTCGTTCAAGCGAATGCTTTGCAAGTAACTGCGGAAGCGACCGAGGATGCCGTCCAGCAGGCGTGAATGCGCGGCGATGTTGATGCGCACTCGTTGCGAATCGATGCCTTTCTCGGTCAGGCGCGCCGCCAATTGATCGATCAGCGCCGCTGGTCCGGACGCAACCGATAGTTGCGGGCTGTTGGCAGCAGCAAGATCCAGTTCTGCGCCGAGCAACGGTTTGAGTTCGTGTGCGGGCAGGGAGACGCTCAGCATCGCGCCTTCGGGCACTTCGTCCATCAACTGACCGCGCAACAGCACCAGTCCAAGCGCGTCCTCGAAGGAGAACACCCCGGCCACGCAAGCTGCCGTGTTCTCGCCGAGGCTATGGCCGATGACAGCGGCTGGCGTCACGCCATAGTGTTCCCACAGCCGGGTCAGCGCGTATTCGACCAGGAAGATCAGTGGCAACTGCACCGAGGGCTTGGCGAGTTGTTTGACGATGTCTTCGCGGGCGGCGCTGTCAGCAAGCAACACCGGCGATAAATTGGTACTGAAGCGCGACTTGAGCAGCGCCAAACCCCGATCCACATGTTCGCGGAACACGGATTCTTTGTCATACAGACCGCGCGCCATCTGAAAGTATTGCGCGCCACCGCCGGGGAACATAAACACCACAGACGGTCGGTCCAGTTCGTGGCTGTGATTGAAGATGCGCCGCGCATCACCGTTTTCCAGCAAGGCAACGGCCTCTTCGTGGCTGCTGCACGCAAACACGCGGCGCTGCTCGAATCCATGCCGGCCATTAAACAGGGTGTATGCGATATCAGCCAATGGTTGTTCGGGGTGCTGCCGTAGCCACGTCGCGAGACGAACTCCGGCTTCATCCAGAGAGCGTCTGTTGCGTGCCGAGAGCACCATCAGCTGTGCTGATGCCTTGCGGTTCACAGCGGGTGCCTTGGGGGCCTCTTGCAGGACCACGAAGGCATTCGTACCGCCGACGCCGAGCGAGTTAACTGCCGCGCGACGAGGGTGGCTAGTTTTCGGCCAGTCCATGAGTGCCGATGCCACCACGAATGGGCTGCCGTCGAATGCGATGGTCGGATTGGGCGCTTCGAAATTGAGCGAGGCCGGAATCTGTCCGTGCTCAATGGCCAGTGCCGTCTTGATCAGACTGGCGACGCCGGCAGCGGTATCGAGGTGGCCGATATTGGTTTTTACCGAGCCGACGCGACAGAAACCGATTTTATCGGTTGATTCACGGAACGCCTGGGTGAGCGCGGTGATTTCAATTGGGTCGCCCACCGGGGTGGCCGTACCATGGCACTCCACGTAGGAAATCGTTTCAGCGTCGACGTCGGCGATAGCAAGGGCTTCGGCGACGGCCGCAGACTGACCGTCGATGCTGGGCGCGAGATACCCGACTTTGCCTGAACCGTCGTTGTTGACGGCGCTGCCCTTGATGATGGCGTGAATATGGTCGCCAGCCGCGATGGCATCTGCCACCCGGCGCAGGGCAACGACGCCCACCCCACTACCGAATATCGTTCCTTTGGAACGATGATCGAAGCTGCGGCAGTGTCCATCGGGCGAGAGGATCTCGCCTTCCCGATAGTGATACCCGACACGATGGGGTAACTCAATCGTGACTCCGCCGGCAAGGGCCATATCGCACTCGCGCGCCAGCAGACTTTGCACGGCGAGGTGTGTGGCTACCAGCGAAGTCGAACAGGCGGTTTGGACATTGACGCTTGGGCCTTTAAGGTCGAAGGCGTATGAAACCCGTGTGGCGAGAAAGTCTTTGTCGTTGCCTGTGTGGCGTAGCAGGAACAAACCCACAGACTCGACCAGATCGGGATTCGACAGCAGATTGAAGGCAAAGTACGCGCCCATGCCGCAACCGGCAAATACACCGATGTTGCCATCGAAGAGTTTCGGCGGATGACCGGCTCGCTCGAGTGCTTCCCATGCAACTTCGTAGAACTGGCGATGCTGGGGATCCAGAATAGCGGCTTCTTTCGGGCTGAAGCCGAAGAACTCCGGATCGAACTGGTCCATGTCCTGCAGCGGCATTCCAGATTTGACGTAGCTGGGATCGGCCAAGGTAGCCGCCGACACGCCACGCGCTGTGAGTTCTTCATCCGTATAGACCCGTAACGATTCTTTGCCGTTGCTCAGGTTGTGCCAATATTCTTCCGGTGTAGAGGCTCCGGGCACGCGAATCGCCATACCGATGATTGCAATGTCGTTATCGTCGAAGTCGCTCATGAACGGTAGTGATCCATAAATTGGTCCCAAGACTCTATCGAACGCACGCGGCTGGCCGGGAGCGGAACTCTGGTGGGTTCGTCGTGGCGTTGAACTTGACCTTCAGGTTACCTTTGACAGTGTCGGGCTCCCAGCAACCTGCAAGCATACAATGATAGAGTCAGTTATATGTAAGCAACGTGATGAAGTGCGCATCCGTTGCGATAAAAAGGCAGTCCAGCGATTGTGATCTGCGTCGCCGCCTCCGTACTCAAACGTTCATGCGCCACCTTCGGATGTTACACTCGACTGCTGTCCGGGAAGGTGTTGAGAAAGTGGAGCTATGGCCTATGAGTGAGCCTCGGTACGTCCTGATCTCGCCGTGTCGCAACGAAGCCGATTACATGCGGCAGACACTGGATAGTGTCGTGAATCAAAACATTCTTCCGGCGAAATGGGTCATTGTTGACGACGGCTCGACGGATGCAACCCCCGCCATCCTCGCCGAGTACGCTGCCCGGCATAACTGGATACAGGTGGTTACCCGTCAGGATCGCGGACACCGGGCGGTTGGGCCTGGCGTTATCGATGCTTTCTACACTGGCTACTCGGCCATCGAGCCGAATGACTATGAGTTTCTGTGCAAGTTGGATCTCGATTTGCGCTTACCGCCGCGATATTTTGCGCTGCTCATGCAAAAGATGGCGCAGGACCCGTTAATTGCTACGTGCAGTGGCAAGGCCTATATCGAGGAACACGGCGAGCTGGTGAACGAGCGTCATGGCGACGAAACCTCGCTCGGCATGACCAAGTTTTACCGCGTTGCGTGCTTTCAGGCCATTGGCGGGTTCGTCAGAGAAGTGATGTGGGATGGCATCGACTGTCATCAGTGCCGCATGAAGGGCTGGAAGGCGTGCAGCTGGGATGAGCCCGAATTGCGGTTCGTGCACCTACGGCCGATGGGCTCCAGTCAACAGGGCATATATACCGGGCGGATGCGCCATGGCTACGGACAATATTTCATGGGAACCGGATTCCTGTTCATGGCTGCCAGCGCTTTATCGAGATTCAACCAGAAGCCCTATGTCCTGGGCGGACTGGCCACGCTGTGGGGCTGGTTATCCAGCGCACTGCGACGCAAGCCGCGTTACGACAATGCAGAGTTCCGCACTTTTCTGCGTCGTTATCAGCTGCGGGCTCTGTTGGTTGGTAAAGACCGTGCTATTCGTGAGCTGAGTAGCCGCCCCTAATGTGCGCAATCGCGGGAATTCTCGGTCGCATAGGGCCCGATAATCGTGCCGCATTGGCACGAATGAACGCCGCTATGGCGCATCGCGGCCCGGATGGCGATGGCATCTGGGAAGCTCCACCGGATGCGCGCGGGCTCGGTGTCATGCTCCTGCATCGTCGGCTGGCAATTCTTGATCTGTCGCCCTCTGGGGCACAGCCGATGCACGATCCGTTGACGGATGATGCAATCGTGCTGAACGGTGAGATCTATAACTACCTGCAGTTGCGTGCGTTGCCCGGGGCCTATGGAGAGCAATTACCCTCGACGGGCGATACCGCGGTGGCGCTGCGCATGTTGGGACTGGAGGGATGTCGGGCGATCCCGAAATTGCGTGGCATGTTCGCTATCGCGTTCTGGGATTCAAGTGAGCGCAAGCTGACCCTGGCGCGAGATGCGCTCGGCATCAAGCCACTATATATCTGTTACAACCCCGACCCGAATGGTCAATGGACGGTGGCGTTCGCATCGGAAGTTCGGGCACTGCTTGCTTCCGGGTTACTGGGGCAGGCCAAGCTCAATCCCAACGCGGTTGCTTCGGTACTGTGGAGTGGCTTTATGGTCGCTCCCGAGACGGCGGTGGTGGGTATTGAGTCGCTGCTTCCCGGGCAATACCGCGTGTTCAGCGCCAGCGGTGCTGAAGAGAGCCGTGTTGAATTCTGGTCAGCAGCGAAGACAGCGAGTGCCGAGCGGCAGGATGATCGTCCACTCGCAGACATTCTTCAGGAGAGCGTCCGCCTGCACCTCACCAGTGATGTGCCGGTCGGCGTGTTTTTGTCGGGCGGCGTTGACTCGTCGGTGGTGGCAAACCTCGCCCAGCGCGCTTTGGGGCAACCGGTGAATACCTACACGCTGGCGTTCAAGGAATCCGAACTGAATGAGGGCGTGTATGCGCGGCAGGTTGCCGAAGCGATCGGCACACGCCATCAAGAAGTTCAACTGGACGAAATGTTCTTCGTCAATCGCCTTGAAAGTGCGCTCGAGAGTCTCGATCAGCCATCGTTTGACGGGCTGAATTCCTACTTCATGTCACAGGCGGTAAGAGACTCGGGTATCAAGGTCGCGCTGGTTGGCAGTGGCGGCGATGAGTTGTTTGGTGGGTACAAGTCCTTTCATCATTTGCCACGCATGATGAGCTGGTCGCGTTGGTTGCAGCATCTGCCTCGCCAGGCCATTGCTGGGGCTATCGGCAGCCTGATGTCACTGCTGCATTACCGCACTGCGCACTTCCTGCCACAGACGCGATGGGCAAAATTGCCTAGTCTGATAGCAGCTGGAGGTGATTTGCTCGCTGCATACCAATTGGTTTATGCGCTGTTTCTGCCCGAGTCGCAGCCACGCATGCTGGGCAGCGGTTTTCCGCGAACCACGTTGATCAATGGGCTGCCCGAAGTCATGTGGGCGCGTCTGGCAGCTGAAATAGCCGGACGAACTCCACTGTCCGCTATCAGTGTTCTGGAGCAGCGGCTGTTCTTGGGGGAGCGCTTGTTGCGCGATACGGACGCAGTCAGCATGGCGGCCTCCATCGAGGTCAGGCTGCCGTTTGTTGATAGCGTCCTGTTCGGCGCGGTGGATAGATTGAACGACCGGGAGCGTTTTTATCCGGTGCGATCGAAAATGTTGCTGCGGCGTCTCGGTTTGCAAGGCCTTGATCCGGCATTATTCAATCGCCCGAAGGCGGGGTTCGAGTTGCCAATGGACCGCTGGCTCAGGTCGACGCTGGGCAAGCAAGTGGAATCAGTGATGTGCGATGCGACGCTGGTAGCGCCGACAGGGCTGGAGCCTGAGTCGGTAAGGGGGTTATGGAAGGCATTTCTTGGTGGTGCGCCTGGTCTGTATTGGACGCGAATCTGGGCAGTATTTGTCTTTATCCGTTGGTGCCATAGACACCGCGTCTATCTTTAGGTGTGTTTATGACTACAGGTATGCCTATGAAGGTTGCTTACATCGTCAATCAGTATCCGAAAGTGAGTCACAGCTTTATTCGCAGGGAGATTCTCGCTCTTGAACGACTCGGCATTGCAGTCCAGCGAATTGCGCTGCGTGGTTGGGATGAAAAGGTCGTTGATCAGGCCGATCAGCGCGAACTCGGTCTGACCAGCCATGTGCTGAAACGCGGCGCCTGGCCGCTGATTTGGTCCTTCTGTGTCATGTTGATTAAGCGTCCTTGCAGGTTCTTGGTGACTTTCTTACTAGCCAACACCATGGCCGAAGCCTCAGACAGATCGGTAGCGCGTCACTGGGCCTACTTCGCGGAAGCATGCGTTGTGGCGCAATGGGTTGAGCGATCTTGCGCCACTCATTTACATGCTCATTTTGGTACTAACTCGACCGATGTGGCGATGCTGGCGAGTTCGTTGAGCGGCATTCCATACAGCTTTACTGCGCATGGCAGTCAGGAAGTTGATCGTCCAATGGCCATTGGGTTGGGCGAGAAGGTCAAGCGTGCATCGTTTGTCGCTGCGGTCAGCTCGTTCGGTCGAAGTCAGCTATCTCGGTGGGTGGGGCCCGATCATTGGTCGAAGATCCACGTTGTGCCGTGCGGTCTGGATGAATTGTACAAAGATGCCCCGCCTGCGACGCCGATTGATTCCTCCACGTTTGTGTGTGTGGGGCGGTTGAGTCCTGAAAAGGGACAGTTGTTGTTG
>JANMSB010000225.1:0-3663 GCA_031388915.1 Pseudomonadota bacterium
GCAAAGCCCTCGCCTAACCGCTCGCGCAGTGCGCTATCCGGCTGTAACAGCGCCACGGAGAACTCACGTTGAAATTCAAACAAGGTGGACATGGCGTTGCGGTGGCTAGTAGTCATCACTTGCAGCATTCAACCCCGAAACGGCCCCCACCCTGCCCTCCCCCGCAAGCAGGGGAGGGTTGAATACGGTGCCCGCCTTCGCAAGCAGGGGGAAGTTGAATGCGGTTCCCTCCCCCGCGTGCGGGGGAGGGTTAGGGTGGGGGCGTCTTCGTGCATGTATCAAGCTGAACTCATCTGCAGATTGATGCCGCGACAACACCTGCGCAGCGCGTTGCCGCTCATCCAACAGCTCGGCGAACTGCGGCAGATTGTCATCGCGCTCGATCAACGTCGGGCGCGGACCGATCTCGGCAATCAATGTTTCGTACAAGGCCCATACCGCCGCAGCCACCGGCGCACCATGGGTATCGATGAGTAAATTCGTCGCGCGAGTGTCTGGCGCATGACCGGCCAAGTGAATCTCACCAATGGCGTGCGCCGGCAAGCTGCGTAAGTACGTGGCCGCGTCGCCGCCTAGGTTGTGGGCGCTGATGTGGGCGTTGTTGACATCCACCAACAAGCCACAGCCGGTACGTCGTACCAACTCGCTGAGAAACTCCACTTCGGAATAGTCGTGATCTAATTGCACATACAGCGACGGATTTTCAATCAAAATTTGTCGCTGCAAGGCGTTCTGAGTGATGTCGATATTGCGTGCGATGCGTTGCAACGCAACTTCATTACGCGGAAACGGCAGCAGATCGGGAAAGTAACTGCCGGGCAGAACCGACCACGCCAAGTGTTCCGACACTAAACATGCCTGCGTGCGATTAACCACCTCAGCCAATCGCTGTAAGTGTGCCGGATCAGGCTCGGCATCCGACCCTAACGACAACCCCACGCCATGCACAGATACCGGATGTTGCTCGCTAATGGCATCTAGCATCGCCAAGCGTGGACCGCCGGCGACCATATAGTTCTCGGGATGAATCTCGTACCACAACCCCGCTGCAATGCAGGACAACGCCTCCTCGAAGTATTCGGGCTTGAAGCTCAGGCCGGCGGTAATAATGTTCATAAGATATTTTGCGTAGGGGCTGACCCATGTGTCAGCCCTTCCTGGAACGGGCGAGCACATAGGCCCGCCCCTACACCAGAAATGACCAAACAATCACATCATCTTTGCTGTTAACGAACCCATGCCCTTGGGTGTCTTGATAGTCGTGCAAGTGCCCTTGGGCACATTCTTCCAGGCATCAGCTTGATAATCCGCTTTTGAGGTGCCCGCACAGCTAGTGCCGGGACCGGCCTTACAATCATTCTTACCAGCCAGGGACACGCCATAGCACTTTTCCATGTCGGGTTTGGCCTTGGCCATGTCATCGGCCAGCGCAACACCGGTGCTCAGCGCCGATAGGGCCAGGGTAGCCAGCAGCAGATTCGAGGTTTTCATAGCTCATCTCCGTAAAATTGAGTTTGGATAAAACTTGTAATTGGCAGCCACTGACCAAGTACGCAAGCCACGGCCATTGGGTTACAGTCCACGACAGAATTTTTGCGGCTGAATAATACCGCTGTAACCAAAACCACGCCTCAGCCGAATACGCCTATGAGCCGCCCCCTGTCCGCCGTTTTTTTGCAGACCACCGAGGCGCAGTTACGCGAACTGATGATACGCGGACTGCAAGGCGATGCGCTGGCGCATGGGCAATTGCTGACTCAACTCGCGCAGTTGTTGCGCCGGTTCTATCAGCGACGGCTCAGTCGCGATCATGCGGAAGTGGAGGACCTGGTGCAGGAAACATTGCTGGCAGTACATACCCGTCGGGCTACTTACGACCCGGCGCAGGCATTTACCGCCTGGGCCTATGCCGTAGCGCGCTACAAATTGATCGACTATCTGCGCCGACAGCGCCTGCGCCAGACCTTGAACATCGACGACTACGCCGAGTTGTTCGGGGTCGAGGGCACCGCAGCAGAAGACGCCACACGCGACGTACACGATTTGCTGTCGGCACTGCCGGAGGCACAACGCACCGCCATTGAACTGACGCGTATTGAAGGACTATCGATGGAGGAAGCCGCAGAACGCAGTGGCCAATCCGTGTCCGGCATCAAAGTTGGCGTGCATCGTGGCTTGAAAAAATTAAGCGCCTTATTAGGCGGCGACTCTCGACACTGATTTGCACACTCATATGCACACCGACGAACTCATTACTTCTTTGACTCACGACTTGCAGCCGACGCCGCGCGACCTAGTGCCGCGCTTGATTGTGTATGCGCTGTGTATTGGCCTGGCCGCTGCATTGTTAATCTTGGTATTGGCCTATGGTCTGCGCGATGACTTAAACACCGCTTTTTTTAGCTGGCCGTTCTGGATGAAGTGGACCTATGCCATGAGCCTGGGACTGACGGCCTATCTATTGATTGAGCGTTTAGCGCGGCCCGGCACTCAACCCGGTTGGTTGCTCCTACTACCACTACTGCCCATCGCCATGCTCACCTTCATGGCGATTCGCACTCAGCTAAGTTTGCCGGAACATGCCCGCATGGCGACCTGGTTGGGCCATTCATATACTTACTGCTCATGGAATATCGGCTTGCTATCGATACCCATCTTCGCCGTGTTATGCCGCGCCCTGCGCCGCGCCGCGCCCACCCAACTACGCACCACCGCCTGTGTCGCGGGCTTGATGGCAGGCGCGATTGCCGCGTTTGTCTATGGCCTATTCTGTACGGAAAGCAGCCTATCGTTTGTCAGCACTTGGTACACGCTAGGCATGTTACTGCCGGCGGCGATTGGCGCGGTGTTTGGCAACACCCTATTGCGCTGGCGCTGAACACAGTTCTTGAATCCGCCCAATCAGCATGGCATTCTCCTAGCACGTGAGCATGGGCAGCACGCGTAAAATAAGTACAAGCGCAAGCGCAATCTCAAGGAAAAACACGTGAACTCAACAGATCAACAAGTCAACAAGTCAACAGGCTGGTCATCACTCTGCCTGCTTGCAGCAACTCTGTCTTTGGTTGGCTGCGTGTCAGTCACACCAATGGCTTTTAACAAACAAACCACCAAATTAGATTTAACTTTAAAATCAGTTGTCCTGGTAACACTCGATATATCAAGACAGGACGAAAGCCGGTTTCAACCAATTCCGTATAACGTTTTCGTTTCCCCAGCCGGAGCAAAAACCGCCAAAGAGATTAAGAGCTTTAAAATAAACAAGAAAGAAGACATGGTTAGCGCGGACGGCCACAGCCTTTATCTGCTTAGACTGGCTCTTGAGCCCGGCCAGCATACGTTACGCGACGTATTTGGCATCGCCAGCGCCTTCCCGATTAACTGCGTCATTGATGTTCCACTGTTGCTCGATTACGTCCCAACAGCCGGCACGGTTGCTTATGCCGGGCGGATTAAGGCCGTATGGCGGAAACGCGACGCCAATGAGTTCCGCGCTGGCCCAGTAATACCGCTACTTGACCAAGGCGTTTGCGGTGCCTCAGGCGGTACGTTTGATGTAGCCATCTCAGACGAAAAAGAAACCGACGTCGCCCTGTTCAAGCAAGCCTTCCCCGTTCTGAACAGTGCAACCATCATTAGCCAGCCCCTGCCGGCTTTTGACAG
>JANMSB010000262.1:0-1838 GCA_031388915.1 Pseudomonadota bacterium
CCACGATCACCGGCGTGCCGGGCCGCGTATCGCGCTTACCAAGGGCAAAGTGCAGGGCATCGACATCGCTGGCCAGTTGATCTTCCAACGCATAGGGCACGATCTGGTTAAGTTTGACGCCGCCCTTCATCGGCGGCAGCACCGGCTCGAGTTGCAAAGCGTCGGTGCCCGGCACCAGCACTACCACGCTACGGCCCGTGGCCAAGCCGGCTGCTTCCTGCAAGCTACCTTGCAGCACTGCGCCTAACCTTGCGCCATGGGTGTCGACCAGCAGCCACTGCGCGACGGTGTCGGCATCGGTTGATGGCGTTAACAAGCGGATGACAAGGGTTTCTGACATGGGTTTCAATGAGTGCCGAAGCTGCGTTGAAAAATTTGGGCTTTAGCATTGCTGCCTGTGCCGTTGCGCTTCAGGACACTGTACAGGGCGAATTCGGTAGTTCCAAGCGTGACCAGAATATTGGCGCGGAAGTAGATGGTGGTTTCCACCAGGTACTCGGGATGGTCTTGCATCAGCTTCTTGAAATCGCTGTCTTGATCGAATGACGTCTTGACGTCGTTGATACGCGGAAAGCAGCCGGTGGCGCGGCTGGTGTTAAAGCTGTCGAGGTCGTTGCTGTTCTGTGTCAGGCTGCTGCTTAGCGAGTCCAGCAATAGCGCCGGCGCGGTGCACACATTCAGTGGCGTACCCACCGGCAGCGCCGCAATGTACGGCTCAAGTTTCAAATAGGTTTCCTGGGTCATGCCGACTTCGGACATGAGTTCGCTGGTGCGGGTGATGGGCATGTTGGGCGTCAGGTACGCAGGATTCTGAGCGACATACACCGTATCCTCGGCGCCGGGAAATTCTTCATTGTTGTTGGCGTCAATCCAGTCCACCGTGATGGTGGCGTACTTGGTATCGATGTCCAGCAACTCTAACAATCGTTGAAACTGTCGAACGAGAGTGTCGTTGCGCGTACCGTTAGGGTTCAGCAGATTGTTAATATTGAAGCGGCCCTGCAGGTCTTCGAGATTACCTTTGATGTCGCCGACGCCGTCGTCGATGGGCAGCGTAATGGGCGTGGCCCAGGCTTCGGTTAATGCGTCGACTTTGGCGTCGCTATCCTGTTGCAGCACCTCCGCCGCTAGCGCTTCGGCGCCTAGTCCCATCTCGAAGGCTTGATCCATCAACATCACCGTGCTGGTGCGGCGCTGATCCATATAGCCTTCGCTGGCGACGCTGACGGCCAGGATGGTGGCCAGGGCCACGATCAGGATGGCCATGATCAAGGCCACGCCGCGTTGTTGTGTTGGTATCGACGGAGCCAACTTCACGATGCCACCTCAACAATGCGTTTTACTTCGCCCCAGTCCGCCAAGATCAAGGTAATTTCCACCGCCAGCGGTAAGCTGCGCGCACGCGCCATGCCGATACCGCCGACGCTAGTGGCTGGCCAAGTGGTTTGCCATTGTCGATTGCGATCCATGAAGCGCAGGCTGAATCCCGTGACCTTATCGACCAGCAGTACCTGCACTGGCGTGTTGCTGAGCGTGCGATCCATGACCGTCCAGTAATCCCGATATAACTTGCCGTCGATAAGGTGATAGCGCACGCGTTGTAGCGTCGAACGCGACACGCCGGCCGGGTTGGTCCAACCGGCGCGCGTCAATTCCACCGTGTTGGGCTCGCCGGAATTGAAATACAACGCCGGATTGACGGTGGTGGCGGTGGCGTCGCGCACCGGGCGCGGCTCGAGTTGCGCAAAGTCCTGCGTCAAGCGGCTCACCGCGCGTTGCACGGTGCGTACTCGCAGCATGGTTTGCGCGGCGCGTTCACGCTGCAATAGCAATTCGTT
>JANMSB010000268.1:0-9495 GCA_031388915.1 Pseudomonadota bacterium
TCTACGCTATGCCTGCCAACTAGTAGAGCAAGCCTACCAGCAAGGCCAACGCTGCTACGTGTATGCCGCCAGCGATGATCAGGCGAAGCGAATGGATGACGTGCTCTGGACGTTTCGCGATCAAGCCTTCATTCCGCATGAGATTCTCAGCTCAGCCTCGTCCACGCATCCGCTCATCATGGCTGTGATTGGCGCTTCGCCCACAGCACCTGAAGAGTTTCAGTCACTGCTCATCAATCTGAGCGACACACTCCCAGCGACATCAGGCACGTTCGCTCGCACCTGCGAAGTTGTCGATGCCGATCCACAACACAAACAACAAGCACGCGAGCGGTACAAAGTGTATCGAGAGCAAGGATGTCAGCTGGAGACGAAGAATCAGTAGTGTAAACCCAGCGTTTCTACTACTTGCTGAGCCTTAGATCGAGCCATACCGCCAACGTCAGCACCGTACCACGGGCGATGTACTTAATCTCGGGCGATACTGCCATTAGCGTCATGCCATTGAGTAGCGTGGCCATAATTAGCGCACCGAACAGCACGCCCAGCACCGTGCCGCGACCGCCACGCAAACTGGTACCGCCGATAACGCATGCCGCTACGGCGTCGAGCTCCATCAATGAGCCAACGGTCGATGTCGAAGCACCCGAGTACGCTGTCTGCATGAAACCGGTTAGCGCAACGATGACACCTAGCAGCGCATAAGCCCCGATAATAGTGACGCGTACCGGCACACCAGAAACGGCGGCAGCCTCTTCGTTGCCGCCGATGGCGTACAGATAACGACCAAACGGAGTGTGCTGGATGAGCTGATGAACAAGTACTGCAACGCCACCGAGAATCACCAGCGCCAGCGGCATGCCGCGAAAACCATTTACGACCACCACCAGCAGCATCACCAGCTGGGCCAATACAAACAGCTTCAGGAAAGTCAGTTCGCAAGCGTCTACGGCAAACCCGTAACTGATGCGCCGAGTGCGCGCGCGCAACGTAAGTACAGTAACCGCCACCACCACCAATGTCGCAAGCGCAAAACCCATGGTAGGTGATAGATAGTATGTAGTTAACAACGAATACAGATTGGAGCTACCGCCTTCGACAACCGGCACTGTTTTGTTTTGAGTGATCAGCCAATGTAACCCACGAAATACCAGCAGACCACCCAGCGTAATGATGAATGCCGGAACCCTTTCTACGGCAACCAGCGTACCCATACCAGTCCAGACAACAATCGCGCCGAGCGTAGCGATAGCCAATGCCAATGGCGCGGGAACGCCATGCAAATGGATCAACACAGCTGCCACGGCGCCGGCCAATCCGACACCGCTGCCTACCGATAGATCAATCTGTCCGGGCAACAATACCAATAACATACCCAGCGCCAGTATCGCGGTGATCGCCAGCTCCACCGATAGCAGGGAGAGATTGCGCTGCGATAAAAACACCGGCTCGCGCCAAGCGAAGAAGGCACAGATCGCCAGCAACGCCAGTAACATCGACAGCTCTCTGGAGATGACACGTTGCATATCAAGCAGCCTTGTCTAGGCGGCCCATAGCCGCTGCCAGTAATTTTTCTTCAGTGGCTTCGGCACGCGTGAACACACCGCCGATGCTGCCCTCGTGCAGCATGACAATACGATCGCTCATGCCAATCAATTCGTTGAGCTCGCTTGACACCATCACAATCGCTTTGCCTTCGGCCGTTAGACGATTCATCAACTCGTACACCTCAAGCTTGGCACCCACATCGATTCCACGCGTAGGTTCATCCAGAAGCAACACGCGTGGTTTTGTTAAAAGCGCCTTGCCAAGCACCACTTTCTGCTGATTACCACCGGACAACGTTGCTACGAGACTCTCCGAGGTGTGCGTTTTAATACGCAACTCCGACACCGATTCACGAATCAACGCTTCTTCTCTGTTTTTATCGATGAATGCGCCGCGGCACACCCGAGCCATCGACGCCAGTGTCAAGTTATAAGCTACAGACTGTTCGAGTATCAGCCCGTAGCGTTTTCGGTCCTCGCTCACCAGCGCCACTCCGGCATTCATGGCATCGCGTGCATTACGAACCAGCAAGTGTTTTCCATCGACTTGCATCTCACCCGATAGACGTAAACCGAACTGACCGATCAAGTGCATCAGCAGCTCAGAACGCCCCGCGCCCATTAGCCCGCCAATCCCGAGCACTTCACCGGCAGCTACTGAAAAGGAAATATCTCGCAATATCGGCGCCATGCCACGCTCACGCGCTACGCTCAAATCGTTGACGCGTAGTAATGGCACGCCAGGTACGGTGGTACGCTTTGGGTATAGGTCTTCAATCGGGCGACCGACCATTAGCTGGATGATTTCTTCTGGATCAGTCGCACTGGCATCACGCGTGCCTTGCACTTCGCCATCGCGTAGCACTGTTATGCGATCCGCAATCGCAAATACCTCGTTCAGCTTGTGCGAGATATACACGCAGGTCACGCCCTGGTCGCGCAATCGACGCACAATGTGGAGTAATAATTCGATCTCGTGCTGTGTTAAAGCCGCGGTAGGCTCGTCCAAGACCAATACGCGCGGATGACGTCCCAGCGCACGGGTAATTTCCACCAGCTGTTGTTGACCAACACCCAGATTGCCGACCTTGGCGGCAGGATCGAGATCGATATTCAGTTCCTTCAATAACCCGCGCGCCTGCGACTGCAACTGCTCCCAGTCGACGCGCCCGAAACGCTGCGGTAGAACACCGAGGAACAAATTTTCCGCGACCGTCATTTCCGGGAACAACGCCAGTTCTTGGTGAATGATGGCGACACCCGCGTGCTCGGCATCGCGCATCGAGCGGAAGATCGCTGGTTTCCCATCAACAACGATCTCGCCGCTATAACTACCGTGGACATGCACGCCGGCAAGCAACTTGATCAGGGTGGATTTGCCTGCGCCATTTTCACCACACAACGCGTGTATTTCGCCGGCGCGCAGATCGAAGCTGACACCATTAAGCGCGGTCACTCCGCCAAAGCGTTTGACGATGCCTTTTGCCGCCAGAACAATCGTATTCATGAGCGCGGCGGACGCGCGGCTTCCGGCACACCGCGATACACATCATCGTAATTTGCCTGTCCGTCTTTAATCACCGTATCGACAATATTGTCCTTGGCAACGGTAATAACATCGAACAGCACGGAAGGCACTTCAATCGCTCCATTGTTGACGGTCTGTTTGGCAACGGTAACTTTGCGCTGCGCCATGCGCAGGGCCAATTCGGCTGCGCCTTTAGCTAGCGTATGCAATGGCTTGTAAATGGTCATGGCCTGCGTACCTGAGGCAATACGCTGTAAGGCAACTGTTTCGGCGTCCTGACCAGTCACCAATACCCGACCGGCAAGCCCTTCCTCCAGAAGCGCCTGCACTGCACCGCCCGCCGTGCTGTCGTTACTGGCCAGCACAGCATCGAACTTCGATCCTTGCGCCGTGATTGCCGCGTTGACAATGCGCTTGGCATTCTCCGGCTTCCAATCCTCTGCCCAGTCTTCGTGGATGACCTGGATGTCACCGCGTTCGATGTAGGGCATCAGCACGTGATCCTGACCTTCCTTGAACTGGGCCGCATTGCTATCGGTTTTAGCGCCATAGATACGGATAATGCGGCCCTTACCGGGTGTAGCCAGATGATCCACCAGATAACGTGCTTGCAGCTCGCCGACATGCACGTTATCAAAACTTACGTACAGATCGAGATCACTGTCGCGAATGATGCGATCGTATGCGATTACGGGAATATTGGCTTCATGCGCCATACGTACCGCCTTGGCCATGGCTTGGCCGTCGTGTGGCACGATGACCAGTACATCTACTCGGTTGGTAATTAGCTTTTCGACGTCGCTGATTTGCACCGTGTCATCACCATTAGCCGATAACACCAATACCTTCGCGCCAAGTTCACCGGCGCGTTTGACGAAGATATCGCGATCGGCTTGCCAGCGCGCCTCCTTCAATGTATCGAGCGATAAGCCGATCGTTAGCGTTTGGTGTGGATCGGCGCCAGCATCATTGCCGCCGCGATGGCCCAGGGTGAGGCCGAGCAACACACTCAGTACCAGAGATGCCACTACCAGCAGTATGCGCGGATTCATATCGCCCCTTGAATATCCACTTAATATTGTTTGATTCGAGAATACTGTGCCAAGCGATCTATTGGTGCTGGCGTGAACTAAACGGACTCGGTGTTAAAGGTGACGAGATGCAGATACCTCTGAGCAACCAGCGAATGTAGCCACTGTTCGACACATTTGTAGAACATTACCGGCCCTCGACTTATCGACACCGGTGCAGGTCTCGGCCATCGCCGTGCCGTTGTCATTCACCTGGATACCACCCCGGTCATTGCACTCGCATTCCGCTTACCGCCGAATGCAAGTTCCCCCACCAATACGGCCGAGCACTTCCCTCATTAGCAGAGATCATATATGTTAGCGCTATCATATTGCAACGAACCAACACTGGGGGCCACGTGTTTTTGGGGATCGACCTCGGTACGTCGAGCGTAAAAGTGGTGGCCGTCGACGAACGAGAACGGATCGTCGCGCAAGCATCCGTCGCGCTCGACGTGCAACGCCCGCACCCGCTGTGGTCGGAACAACACCCAGAAGTATGGTGGCGTGCAACCGTCGAAGCCATTAAATCGCTACCACAGGAAGTGCGTCGTGCCGTTCGCGGCATCGGGCTCAGCGGTCAAATGCACGGTGCGACCCTGCTCGACGCTAACGACCGCGTACTGCGACCTGCCATCCTTTGGAACGATGGCCGTTGCGAATCAGAATGTCTTGAACTGGAACAGCGCGAGCCGCAATCCCGTGCCATCACCGGCAACCTCGCCATGCCGGGATTTACCGCGCCCAAACTATTGTGGGTCAGCAATCACGAGCCCGAACTGTTCGCGCGTACCGCGACCGTGTTGCTACCCAAGGATTATTTACGGCTGCAGCTCACTGGCGAAAAAATCAGCGATATGTCGGATGCTGCGGGTACGTTGTGGCTGGATGTCGGGCATCGCACCTGGTCCGAAGCCATGCTGGCAGCAACCAACCTAAAGCGTGCGCACATGCCGGCGCTTGTCGAAGGTACACAAGCTGCTGGACGACTACGCACCGATGTTGCCGCATTGCTGGGGTTGGATACGGTGATGGTTGCGGGCGGTGGCGGCGACAACGCGGCAAGCGCAGTGGGCAGCGGTGTGGTCAAACCCGGGCAAGCGTTTCTGTCGCTTGGAACCTCGGGCGTCTTGTTTGTAGTTACCGATCGTTTTCGTCCCAACGCCGAACAAGCCGCGCACGCATTTTGTCATGCGCTGCCTGAACTATGGCATCAAATGTCGGTGATGCTCAGCGCGGCCAGCGCGATTGATTGGGCAGCTAAACTTGCGGGATTTCGCGACGTGGTCACGGCTGTGCACGCCGCGCAGGCAACAGCGCTGCATCGCGACACGCCACTATTCCTGCCGTATCTATCCGGCGAGCGAACACCACATAACGATCCGTTTGCACGTGGCGTATTTTTTCGACTCTCGGCCGACACCTCAGGCGCTGACCTTATCAATGCAGCACTCGAAGGCGTTGCGCTAGGTTTTGCACAGGGCATGGAATCATTGACGCAGGCGGGTAGTGAAATCATGGAGATCAGCGTCGTGGGTGGCGGTTCACGCCTCGACTACTGGGTGGAGATGCTTGCCTCCGCATTGAATCGTCCATTGATACGGCGCAGCGGCGGTGAAATTGGCGCAGCTTTCGGCGCCGCGCGTCTGGGCCGCATGGCGCTGACTGGAGAAGATCCACAGACCTTCTGCACTGCACCAAGTGTCGAACGCGTCATACAACCGAACCCACAATTGACTGAACTTATGCAACGCCGCCGCCCCGCGTTTGCAGCTTTGTATCGACAACTTAAATCTGCCTTTCGGGAGTTTCCAACATGAGCATTTTCTCCGACATCGGCCCTATCCGTTATGAAGGACCGGATACGTCAAATGACTTCGCCTATCGCGTCTACGACAAAAATCGCGTGGTACTGGGCAAGCGCATGGAAGATTGGTTGCGCTGCGCGGTGTGCTACTGGCATTCCTTCAATTGGCCCGGCGCGGATATTTTTGGCGCTGGCACGTTGCCGCGTCCTTGGCTGATTCCAGGCTCCCCTGTCACCCAGGAAATGGCGGACCAAAAGGCAGAGGCCGCTTTCGACTTTTTTTCCCGACTCGGCGTGCCGTATTTTTCGTTTCACGACGTCGATGCGATGGCCGGCGCCTCAACACTCAAAGAACACGCAACCAGCTTGCACACGATTGAAGACGTCATTGCCAAGAAGATGGCAACTACCGGCGTGCGTCTGTTATGGGGCACTGCCAATCTGTTCAGTCACCCGCGTTACGCGGCGGGCGCCGCTACCAGCCCCAATCCGGAAGTGTTTGCTTGGGCTGCGGCGCAAGTACGGTGCATGCTTGAAACCACCCATCGACTCGGTGGCGAAAACTATGTGCTATGGGGTGGCCGTGAAGGCTACGACTCGTTGTTGAACACAGATCTTAAGCGCGAGCTGGATCAATATGGCCGATTCCTGTCGATGGTGGTCGACCATAAGCATAAGATCGGTTTTAAAGGCACGATCCTGGTCGAACCCAAGCCTTTCGAACCAACCAAACACCAATATGATCGCGACGTGGCAACGGTATACGCATTCCTACAACGCTATGGGCTCGACAAAGAAGTAAAAGTGAACATCGAAGTCAATCACGCCACCTTGGCGGGTATCGACTTCGAACACGAAGTCGCTGCGGCGATTGCCTATGGCATCTTCGGCTCAATCGACATTAATCGCGGCGATCCACGCAACGGTTGGGACACCGATCAGTTTCCAAACAACGCCCAGGAGCTCACGCCAGCAATGCTGCAACTGGTCACGCATGGCGGCTTCAAGACGGGTGGTTTCATGTTCGATTCGAAGTTGCGGCGTCAGTCGGTTGACCCGAACGACCTGTGCCTTGCGCATATCGCCGGCATCGATACGCTGGCGCGCGGCCTGCTCAATGCAGCGACCCTGACCGAAAATGGCCGCCTCAAGTCGCTGACTCATCAGCGCTATGCCAATTGGCATGGCGAGTTTGGGCAGCGCATCGACGCGGGCAAGTTTGATTTGGCGGCGCTGGCCGATCATGCGCTGCAAGCCAACCTTGATCCACACATCAGCTCGGGCAAACAAGAACTGTTTGAATCGTTGGTCGCCAATGCCTCGCGGCATTGAATATCACCGCCATACGAATGCAGGCCCCCTGCTAATGTCGAAGACAATGTGACGGTGAAAATGGCGAAAAAAAAGCAGCAGCGCAACGCACGTCGGGCGATTCAAGAAGTCACCATCAATGATGTCGCTGCGCAAGCGGGTGTGTCGGCAATGTCGGTATCGCGGGTATTGAACGGCCGCGTCCCGGTCAGCAAAGCCACCGAGAAGCGTGTGCATGAGGCGGTCGCCAAGCTCAACTACAGCCCCAATCCCGCAGCACGGCACTTGGCGGGCGTCGCGCCGCGCCGCATCGGCTTCATTTTCTCCAATCCCAGTCAAGCGTATTTGAGCGAGCTGCTAGTGGGCGCGCTCGAGGAGGCCACCGTACAGGGATTGCAGATTGCGTTGGGCCGGGCGAAGGAGCCGCAAGTGCGCCTGCAAGAAATTACGTCACTGGTGGAAAGCGGCGTCGATGCTTTCCTGCTGCCGCCATCGGTGTGCGACGCACCCGACGTGCTGCAGATGTTGCGCAATGCAGGTGCAACTTGGGTGGCAATTTCACCCATGGACGCCGACTTACATCCATTGAGTGTGTCGGTGGACGATTTTGATGCGGCACGGCGCATGACCGCACAACTGGTGAAACGAGGACATCAATGCATCGGCTTTATCATCGGCGATCCATCGTTTCGAGCCGCGGTTGATCGTCATCGTGGCTATCTAAGCGCACTCTCTGACGCTGGCCTTGAGCCAGGGCCTGTCGAACAAGGCTATTTCTCGTTTCAGTCCGGGCTCGACGCTGCGGAGCGTTTATTGGCGCGCACACCAAGGTGTACTGCCATTTTTGCGAGTAACGATGACATGGCTGCTGCGGTCATCAGTGTGGCGCATCGCGACAACCTGGAAGTACCTGGAGATTTATCGGTTGTCGGCTTTGATGACACGCCCATTTCCTCGATCATTTCGCCATCCATCACCACGGTCAGACAACCCATTGCACAGATGGCGCAAGCGGCCATCCGTATGCTCGCACAGGCCTCTAACGGCCGATTGCAGGACCGTGAACCCACGCAGCCGCAGCAACAATTTCATTGCCTATTGCTGGAACGTCAGTCCAGTGGGCCGCCTGGCAGTTTGCGCATTTCCAAAAGGAACAAAAACAAACGCACAGTGCGCTGATATAGCGCTATCTCAACTCGGACATCAACCCAGACATCAACTCAGACACCGCACATTCATGCAGCACTACGGAACATTAGTAGATGGCACTCCAATCAGCCGCTTTACTCTCAGAGCAGGCTCGCTCGAAGTCAGCATCAGCAACTACGGCGGATGTTGTTGTCTGCAGCGGAGTCAGCTCGGTGTTGGAAGTCGAAGGCGTCTGCGGACGCCTTAGCAAGACGCAGGGAATGGTGCCGACTGAGGGATTCGAACCCCCGACCCCCTCATTACGAATGAGATGCTCTACCAGCTGAGCTAAGTCGGCGACTTTCCAAAGGGGCGCGCAGTATACGGATTTGGGGGGCGTGCGAAAAGACTATTGGTAAGCCTGATTACGCAGATTCGGTCAGCTCGCCGCACAACACGCCTCAGCCCAAATAGCCCCACATCGACTTCGAGATGACTTCATCGCCACGGGCCGTTAGCCTACCCGGATGCCTACCCAAGTGCTGTTTCCGACCCTCATCCACACCGCCAAGTTGCATCACAGCGGCTGGCAACGCTTTAACCGCCAGTTATTGCGCGAGTGCCAACAACTGGCTTATGACGATGTTGCCGGGCAACGCTGGTCGGCCAAGAGCTATCCGGGTGGCTATACCTCTTATAACTCGGTGCATCGAATGCACCAGATGTCGCCCACCTTCGCGGCGCTGGAGCGCAAGCTCAATCGCCACGTCAATGCGTATGCGCGCGCCTTGCAGCTCGACCTGGAAGGACGTGAATTGAGCATGACCGACTGCTGGGTGAACATCATGCCGACGCACGTTGTGCATGGCCTGCATTTGCACCCCCTATCGACCATTAGCGGCACCTACTACGTGCAAACGCCCAAGCGCTGCTCAGCTATCAAATTTGAAGATCCACGTCTGGATCGCTTCATGGCCGCGCCACCGCGCCGTAGCGACTGCGACGCCGAACTACGTCCCTGGTTCTTGGTGCCGGCCGAGGCCGGCAAACTGGTGTTGTTCGAAAGCTGGCTACGCCATGAAGTTGCGCCGAATCCGGCACAAA
>JANMSB010000270.1:0-8507 GCA_031388915.1 Pseudomonadota bacterium
GTTGATTGCGCCGGAGCTGCATGGCGTTGGTCTGCGCATAACTGCACCGGGGATGACGTCGTTGATGATCGATGGACTATCGATTGAACAACGCACCTCGGTGAGGGTATGGCGCGATCACTGTGCCGCCTTTGACGAAGGCGACACTGCGGCGGCGTGGTTTTCCGAGTTCCTGGGCTTGGCCGTGCGGTTGGTACGCTTCGACGAGTCGCAGCCCAGGTTGAGCAGCCGCGAATGGACTGGTCAGGTCGAGGCTTACAATCAGTTCTCCGACGGTCTTCCGATATTAGTCATCTCCACTGCGTCATTGGCTGAGCTCAACTCCCGATTGGCGACGCCGTTGCCCATGAATCGCTTTCGTCCCAATCTGGTGTTGGAGGGCCTGCCGGCCTATGGCGAAGACACGCTTGATGAATTGCGCACCGATAGTTTGTGCCTGCGCGTGGTAAAGCCCTGCACCCGTTGCAAGATCACCACTACCGATCAGGCCACTGGCATCGCGCAGGGCACCGAACCAATCAGCACCTTGATGACCTACCGGCGTAATCCCGAATTACGCGGCGTGACCTTTGGGCAGAATGTCATCATCGTGGCTGGCGCTGGAAACACGCTCAGTATTGGCCAGACATTGCAGCTCACTCATCACAGCCGGGAAGCGCACTAGAACTTCAACTACAATCGCCAGCCATGCCGCCCATTTGCACTCCGGGAATTCACGCCACATGACCGACCATCAGCTTCCGCCCGCAGACGACGAACTCGACCGATTGCTTGATCAAAACCGGCGCTGGGCGACCTCCGTCGTCCAGACGCAGCCGGAGTTTTTTTCCAAGCTGGCTGCGCAACAAGCGCCGCGCTTCTTGTGGATTGGCTGTTCGGATAGTCGGGTGCCGGCCAATCAGATTTTGGGCCTGTTGCCGGGTGAAATTTTCGTGCACCGCAATGTCGCCAATGTGGTGGTGCACAGCGATCTGAACTGTCTGTCGGTGATTCAATATGCGGTGGATGTGCTCAAAGTCGAACACATTATCGTGACCGGTCACTATGGCTGCGGCGGCGTCAGCGCCGCATTGCGCGGCCAGAAGCTGGGTTTGATCGACAACTGGCTGCGCCATGTACAGGATGTCTACAAGCGCAATCAGGCCGGCATGGTGGCGTTGTTGGACGAAGAGGCGCGGCTGCGCCGGCTATGCGAACTCAATGCGGTTGAGCAAGCCATCAATGTCGCCGAGACCACGCTGTTGCACGATGCCTGGGCGCGCGGTCAACAGATTGCCGTGCATGCCCTGGTGTACGACTTGCACGACGGCATATTGCGACGATTTGGCCAGGGCATTCAGTCGGCGGCGGATATTGAGACGCATCGACTGCTGCTGGCGTGATGGGTGGACGCGATGAATCGCGCCCGTGCTGGTTCTCTTAAAACAACTCAATCGACCCAGCGTCGGACAAGGCTTTCGATAATGGCTCTTCGTGCTCGCTCATCGTGAGCGACAGGCTGCCGGCAATGCTGTCGAAGATGGCGCGCTCTTCGGCAGTGCGATACAAGCGGCCCAGGGTGAACAATAATTTTTCCCAATGTTCGGGGCGCTGCGAGTTGGAGCGATCGCAGATGAACAACGCCATGGTCGACAGGCTATAACGGACATGGCCAAGTCGCTGCGACAGTTTGTCGTAGAACTGAAATGCGACCACGGTCGCCGCTACCTGATTGGACAGGGCAGCGCAGCGAGCATTGATCTCTGCCAGCGTTTGCGCGGAGGTGGCCTCGCCAGCGCCAGCTTTCGATAGGGTGCCCAGTTCTCGCACTGCGCTAATCAGATCGGTAAAGGCGGTAGCCAGGATGTTGACGGCGGCATCCGAGTCCTGCGTGGCCGCATCCATTTGCGCTTCACATAGCGCCAGCATGCGCGCAGTTTGTTGCTGCGGCGACCAGTTGGGGGCCGGCGCAGATACAAGGTTGCGACTGGTCGTATCGGCGAGCGTGGGTTGCATGTGCCTGTTCACTTGAATGCGGTTTAGAACCGGTCAGCGACTTAAGGTTTACAGCACGCGTTGAATGGTTGCGAGCAATTGTTCCGGGTTGAAGGGTTTAACGATCCAACCCGTGGCGCCGGCTTGTTTGCCCTGTACCTTGGTGTCTTGACCCGCTTCGGTGGTCAGTACCAGAATCGGAATGCCTTTGTAGTTGGATAGCCCGCGCAGTTCGCGCACTAAGGTGAGTCCATCCATGCGCGGCATATTGACGTCGGTTAACACCAGATCAGCTTTGCCGGATTTGGCGTAATCCAAGGCTTCTATGCCGTCGGCCGCCTGCACCACTTCGTAGCCGGCGTTTTCCAAGGTAAAACGCACCATCTGTCGCATGGAGGCTGAATCGTCTACGGCCAGGATAACGCTCGACATGGACAGTGCTCCACAGTTAGCCGCGGGGGCTGGTCTTAACAATGCCGCCAGTTGATAGCGGGTTCATGTGCTCGTCATCGGCCCGGTGGCAACAATATTTAGGGGCGGGTTATCGACTTATGTGTAGGCGAGACCTGGCGCACACAAGCGCCGATGTGTGCGCTGGTTCACGCAGCGCGGGTGCAGCAAGTCACGCCATCTATCAGGCTGTATCGGCGGCTGGCTTGCCGTGCTTGAGGGGTATGTCGTAGGTGATGCTGGCGCCGTAGGCTTCGGGCGCCTGTGGATCGTGGCGTAGTTTGTCGAAGACCAACAGGCGCGTGCCGAGCTTGAAACTCTCTTGAACATCGTGGGTAATCATGAAAATGGTCATGCGCCGGCTGGCCCATAGCTTGAGAATCAGTTCGTGCATGTCGGCGGTGATACCGGGATCCAGCGCGCCGAAGGGTTCGTCCAGCAACAGTATCTTGGGTTCGCATATCACTGACTGGGCAATCGATAGGCGTTGTTGCATACCGCCGGAGAGCTGCGCTGGATACTTGTCGCGGGCATGGTATAGACCGATGGCATTGAGCAACTCATGGGCTTTGTCGATGGCTTGACGGCGGCGGTTGCCGAATAGCTTGGCCAGCAACGGTGCGCCTTGTAGTTCCAATCCCAGCAATAAATTGCCGAGCACCGTCAGGTGTGGGAACAAGGAGTAGCGTTGAAATACGATGCCGCGATCCTGATTGGGTTCGGGCAAGATCGGTTTGCCGTCGATCAGCAACTCGCCGCGACTGGGTTGTTCTATACCTAACAACATTTTCAGGAAGGTGGTCTTGCCGCAGCCGGAGGCGCCGACAATGGTTACAAACTCATGGTCGGCTACCGTCAGGTTCAGGTTTTCCAGCACCACTTGCGCGCCGTATTCCTTCCACAAGCGCTTCACCGTGACTTCAGCCACTACCGCGCCTCCGCCCAGGGAAACGCTCTGCGGCTTAAAAAACGCAGCAGCCAATCCATCAAGAAAGCCAGCAGCGTAATCCACAGCACATAAGGAAGGATGACATCCATCGCCAAGTATCGGCGTACCAGGAAGATGCGATAACCCAGTCCTTCGGTGGAGGCAATCGCTTCTGCAGAAATCAAGAACAACCACGCGGAACATAGCGATAGACGCAAGGCATCCAGCAAGCGTGGTAGTAATTGCGGTAACACCACGCGCAATACCAATTGCCAGCTATTCGCACCGAGCGTTTGCGCCTTGATCAATTGTTCGGCAGGTAGTTCCTGACAGCGCTGCGCCAAATCGCGAATCATCACCGGCGTGATACCGATGATGATGAGTGTGATCTTGGAAAGCTCATCCAATCCCAGGACGATAAAAAGAATAGGCAGGACGGCCAGGGGTGGAATCATCGATATTACGGTGATGAAGGTGCCGAACGAAGCGCGCAACAACGGCACGATACCAATCCCCAAGCCGATGATCAGCGCACTGATCGCGCTGATGCCCAGTGCAATGCCGATGCGTTTCAAGCTGGCCCAGGTATCCAGCCACAGCAGTACGCTGCCACTGCGTGCGTCTTCTTCAAAAGCATATTGCTTGATGGTGTCGGCAATGGTGCCGAGCGCTGGTAGTAGTTTGTCGTCTGGGTTTTCCGCCAGACGTAAACTGGAGCCAAAGATATACGCCAATATCAGCACAAGAAACGGCAGTGCGCTGAGCGCCAACGCACTGCCGCGACGCGGATGCAGATTGATCAGACGGGGCATTATGGCGTCTGCATTACCTATCTATTTTGCTTGTCTGCTCGTGGTCATCAAAGTTTGCCGTCGAGCGCCAGCTTGGTATAGCTATTGTCGAAACGCATTTTGATGTTCTTGGCGTTACCCAGCAGCTTGCCGTTGGGAAACTCGATGCCCACGGCATCGGCGGTTTTGGCGCCGTCGCCCAGCAGGCCATGTTCGAACGAGAACTTGCGCACCAGGTCCATGTTCTTGATGACCGTATCGCTGTTGATGAACGCATAGGCGTCGGCCGGCGTGACGTACATCTTGGTGGTGGCTAACTGGCTTTCAAAGTCAGGCAGGTCGGTGCCGGAGGCCTTGGCCATCACCGTACGAGCCGCTTTGGCGCTGGCATCACCCTTGAACATGACCGACATGGTTTCATACCAAGCGCCGGCCAATGCCTTGCCCAATTTGGGATTGGCTTTCAGCGTAGCAGTATTCACCACCATCAGATCCATGATCTCGCCGGGAATCTTGCTGGAATCGAACACCAGCGAGGTATTCGGCATTTTCATGATTTCGCTTAACTGCGGTTTCCAAGTCACGACAGCGGTACTGCCGGCGGCCGCGAAGGCGCCGACGATATCGGCATCCGAGGTGTTGACTACTTTGATGTCGCGTTCACGCAAGCTCACAGTTTCCAATGCGCGGGCCATCAGGTAGTGCGACACCGATAGCTCAACCAGATTAATTTTTTGTCCCTTGATGTCGGCCAGTTTCTTGCCTTTACCTTTCAGCACGATGCCATCGTTGCCGTTGGAGAAGTCGCCCATGATCAAGGCAGTGGAATCGACGCCACCGGCCGCCGGAATGGTCAGCATGTCCATGTTGGTCATCACGCAGGCATCGAAGCCGCCAGCGGTGTATTGATTGATGGACTCGACGTAGTCGTTAATCTGAGTGAGTTGGATTTTGATGCCGTACTTGTCGGCCCATTTTTTCAGGATGCCGCTTTGATTGGCATAGTCCCAGGGCATCCAGCCGACATAAATACTCCAGGCAACTTTGAAAGACGTTTTTTCCGCGGCGGCCGCGGGTTGCATCAACAGCAAGCTGCCGAGCAGCAACACCGATAGAGTCTTACCCAGTGAATGGACCAGCGTGTGGATCGCTGAACTTAGAGTCCGGCACATGAAATCGGCGGACGAGTGGATTGGCGCGCGCATCAAGTTCTCCTCATGACAACAATTATGAGTGGGTTCGGATGCTGGCGTATTCGCTTACCAAATGGAGTTGGCCAACGGAGTCAGCGACACGCTCAGTGCTCTGTCTCCCGGGCTTTTGTCCCGCCGTGTATCCAACCTTTGCTGCATTCACATGCAATATCGGCTGGACTGCCTCTCTCGGACCAGCGCTGGCGCTCAGCCAGCCGGAACCCTAGACGCACATTTGCCAAGCGGAACTGCAAGTCGCATGCCTGATGGGGGTTAGTGCCTACGCTGGTGGCGAAAGCTGGGCAATTCCCGGTGAGGTAGGGTGATGCGCTGTAATTCGCTGGTGCAAACCTCGTGCACGACTTGAGCAAGTCAGTGAGTTTTGCGCCAATCAAGTGCGTCACCGGCTGGAAAATGTTACCCCTTGGTGCGTTATGACGTGGCACTGGCAATGGAAATTGGCGCTGCGGGTGTGGCGATGCACTGGTACGAGACTTGCTACATCAGTGCTATTGATGGGACGCATGGCCGTGGATGTATGGCTATGAAGCACTGGAACAAGAGGTAGGCATGTCAGGCACAACGCCGGATTGGGTTTTGTGGGAAGAGCATCTGCGCAACGGCGCGCATTGGTCCGGGATCGTGCGTCGCGGCACGACGCTGCGACTATTGGCGTTGGAGGCGGGCGCCAATGTGAGCATGACGTTTTTCAATAGCGAACAAACCCTAGAACGTTACAACATGGCCGATACCCTCAAGGCGCAACACACCGCGTTCCTGACCAAGGGCAATGCCTGTTACTCGGATATGGGCCGGGTGATGTGTTCCATTACCGAAGACACCTGCGGCTGGCACGACACCATGAGTGGCGTATCGAATGCGGCGCTGGTGCGTGCCAAGTACGGCGAGAGTTCGTTTCAACAGCAACGCAATGCGTTCTACAAGAATGGCGAGGACAGTTTGCTGGTCGAGCTGGGTAAGCATGGTTTAAGTGCGCGCGATTTAGCGTCTACCATCAACTTCTTCAGCAAGGTGGTAGTGCAGGAAGACGGCGCGATGAAGTTCGTGAGTGGCCATGCGAAAGCCGACGACTATGTTGATTTGCGCTTCGAGATGCATACGCTGGTGGCCGTTGCCAGTTGTCCGCATCCCCTCGACCTAAGCCCCCCGTACACGCCGCGCGCAGTACACTTGATCGCTTGGCGTTCGGGCCCCGCGCCACGCAATGACCTGTGCCGCAACCTCTGCGAAGAGAATCAGCGCGGCTTTTACAACACCGAAGTTCTGTATCGCTGAGGCCCTTATGAGCATAGTGGAAAGCAGCCGCGAGGCCGGCAAGGCGACGATGAACACGGTGGTGCCGGCAGGCGAGCCGTGGCTCGGCGTGGTCAAGTCCGGGCAGCTCTTGCGTATCGTCGATATGGAAGGCAATCAGGCGGTAGATACGTTGTTCTACAGCGCGGCGGATAGCGAGGAGCGGTACAGCGCCAACGACACCATTCGTGCGCAAGGCAATATCTACCTGAGCGCCGGCAGCAAGCTGTTATCGAATCGCGGCAACGTGCTGATGACCATTATTGCCGACACCTGCGGTCGCCACGACACCTTGGGCGGCGCCTGTTCCGCCGAAAGTAATAGCGTGCGTTATGCCTTGGACAAACGCGACATGCATAGTTGTCGCGATAGTTTTCTGATGGCGATCGCGCATGGTAAGTTCGGACTCACCAAGCGCGATCTGTCCAGCAATATCAATTTCTTTATGAACGTGCCGGTGACGCCGGATGGCGAACTGCGTTTTGCGGACGGCATTTCCGCTGCTGGTCGCTATGTGGAGATGCGTGCCGAGATGGATGTGCTGGTGTTGATTTCCAACTGCCCGCAGTTGAATAATCCCTGTAATGCTTACAATCCGACGCCAGTGCAATTGCTGGTGTGGGAGTGACCGTAGGGGCGGCTCGCGTGCCGCCCTCTTGTCTGTTACACGGATATGCCGGAAGGGCGGTTCGCGAACCGCCCCTACGCAAGACTGGTTGATCCTGTTGGATCAACTCTGCGGGACGACCCGCAGATCCTCTTTCAACCGCCGGGACGACCCGGCTGCGGTCGAGGATCGCGGCCAATGATTGCTAAGGTATCGTTCAAGAAAGTATTGATTGCGAATCGCGGCGCTATCGCCTGCCGCATCATTCGCACGCTGCGGCGCATGGGTATTCAATCCGTCGCGGTGTATTCCGAAGCCGACAAACATTCGTTGCATGTGCTGCAAGCCGATGAGGCGGTGTGCATCGGAGCGGCGCCGGCTGCGCAAAGTTATTTGCGCCAAGACGCCATATTGGCTGCCGCCAAACAGTGTGGGGCAGAGGCGATTCACCCCGGTTATGGTTTCTTAAGCGAGAACGCCATTTTCGCCGAGGCCTGTGCCGCCGCCGGTATCGCCTTTATTGGCCCCACACCACAACAAATGCGCGACTTCGGTTTGAAGCACACCGCACGCGACTTGGCACAGCAAGCTAATGTGCCGCTATTGCCAGGCAGCGGCTTGGTATCCGATTTGGAACATGCGGTCACCGAAGCGCAGTGCATCGGCTATCCCTTGATGCTGAAAAGCACCGCCGGTGGCGGCGGTATAGGCATGCAGTTGTGCCGCAGCGAGGCGCAGCTGCGCGAAGCGTTTCATTCAGTGGAGCGTTTGGCCAAGAACAATTTCAGCCAGGGCGGCATGTTCCTGGAAAAGTATGTGGAACGCGCCCGTCATATCGAAGTGCAAATCTTCGGCGATGGTCGTGGCAACGTGGTGGCGCTAGGCGAGCGGGATTGCTCCTTGCAGCGGCGCAATCAAAAAGTTGTCGAAGAAACTCCTGCACCCGGATTGAGTGATGCGGTACGTAGGCAACTGTCGGACTGCGCTGTTCGTCTGGCGCGTGCGATTCAGTATCAATCGGCCGGCACGGTGGAGTTTGTATACGACATCGCCAGCAGCGAGTTTTATTTCTTGGAAGTGAATACGCGCTTGCAGGTCGAGCATGGCGTCACCGAACAAGTCACGGGCGTAGATCTGGTGGAGTGGATGATTCGTGTCGCCGCCGGCTCGCCTCCCGAATTGAACACCTATCGGCATCAACCGCAGGGTCATTCCATTCAAGTGCGGTTGTATGCCGAAGATCCGGCACG